>JAQGMQ010000648.1 GCA_028292305.1 Rhodoferax sp. | reverse complement strand
CTGATGGCGGCGGGCGTCAATGTCGCCTTCGGGCACGACTGCGTGATGGACCCGTGGTACGGCATGGGCTCGGGCGATATGCTGGAAGTGGCGCACATGGGTTTGCACGTGGCGCAGATGACGAGCCAGGCTGGCATCCGGCAATGCTTCGACGCGGTGACGGTGAACGCGGCGAAGGTGATGCACCTGGAGGGCTACGGCCTGGAGGCGGGATGCGACGCGAGCTTCGTGTTGCTGCAGGCGCGGGATGCGGTGGAGGCGATCCGGCTGCGGGCGACGCGGTTGAAGGTCTGGAAGAAAGGTCGATTGCTGGCTGAGACGGCGCCTGTGCAGCCGCGCCTGCATGTCGAGGGACGTCCGGCAGCCACGCGGTTTTTCTCGAACGACAACCAAGCTTGATTCGGAGACGCATGTGAACTACTGGCTCATGAAATCCGAACCCAGCGAGGTCTCCGTCGACGACGCGCTCGCTGCCCCGAAATCCACGGTCGCGTGGACCGGCGTGCGCAACTACCAGGCGCGCAACTTCATGCGCGACGGCATGCGGGTGGGCGACGGTGTTCTGTTCTACCACTCGAGCTGCGCCGAACCCGGCATCGTCGGCATTGCGCGCGTGGCGTCCACCGCCTATGCCGATCCGACGCAGTTCGACGCCAAGTCGCCCTACTTCGACCCCAAGTCCCAAGCGGAGGCACCGCGCTGGGAACTGGTCGACGTGCAGGTTGTCGAGAAGACGCGCAACCTCACGCTGGCCGAATTGCGCGCCAGCGCGGATTTGCAGGAGCTGACCGTGCTCAAGAAGGGCAGTCGCCTGTCGATCACGCCGGTGGAACCCAAGCACTGGCGGCTGATCCTGAAGAAGCTGGGTGCCCACACCCAACTCTGAGTTCGCGCGCCCGGCTTCACACCCGCTAAAGTGGCGGGCATGGAACCCATCAACCTGCACGAACTAGCCCGGCATGCGATGCTGGCCCGCGGCCTGTTGCCCGCGTTTTCGCCAGAGGCGCTGCGAGAGGCCGAAGCCGCCAGCGGCAAAGGGCCCGACCGTACCGGCCCCGGCATCCAGGACCTGCGCCACCTCACCTGGTTTTCGATCGACAACGACGACACACTCGACCTCGACCAGTTGAGCGTGGCCGAGGCGCTGCCCGGCGGCGTGACGCGGCTGATGGTGGCGGTGGCCGATGTCGATGCGTTGGTGCCGCGCGGCGGTGCCGTCGATGCCCACGCGGCGGCCAACACCACGTCGGTCTACACCGCGGCGGGTGTTTTTGCGATGCTGCCCGAAGTGCTGTCCACCGGCGCTACGTCGCTGCACCAGGGGCAGGAACGGCTGGCGATGGTGGTCGACATGCAGGTCGATGCGGACGGCACGGTGGCCGCCCCCGAGGTGTACCGCGCGGCGGTGCGCAACCAGGCCAAGCTGACCTATGACGGTGTCTCGGCCTGGCTGGATGGCAGCGCACCGCCGCTGCCGCAGTTCGCCAGCGTGCCGGGGCTCGAAGCGCAGATCCGCTTGCACGATACGCTGGCCGGCGCACTGCGCCAGTGGCGCCAGCAGCGTGGCGCCCTGAACATGAACACGGTCGCGGCACGGCCGGTGTTCGTGGACGGCCAACTGACCGACCTGCAGCCCGACACCAAGAACCGCGCCAAGGACCTGATCGCCGACCTGATGATCGCGGCCAACGCGGCCACCGCGCGCTTCCTGGCGCACAAGGGGTTTCCGTCGCTGCGCCGCTTCCTGCAGGCGCCGCGCCGCTGGGACCGCATCGAGGCCCTGGCCGCCGGCCTCGGTGTGGCGTTGCCGACCGAGCCCGATGCGCTGGCGCTCGACAAATTTCTGACGGCACAACGCGTGGCCCACCCGGCCGGGTTTGCCGATCTGTCGCTGGCGGTGGTGAAGATGCTTGGCTCGGGCGAATACCTCGCCGCGGCTGCTGGTGCTGGGGGCCAGGGCCACTTCGGCCTGGCGGTCAACGACTACGCCCATTCCACCGCGCCCAACCGCCGATATCCAGACCTGGTGACACAACGCCTGCTGAAGGCGGCCATCCAGGGCGATCCACCGCCCTACTCGGCCGACGAACTCACGGAGATCGCGCGCCACTGTACCCTGCAGGAAGACAACGCCAGCAAGGTCGAACGCGAGGTGTTGAAGGCGGCCGGCGCCTACTTGCTGCAGGGCCGCATCGGCGAAGTTTTCGACGCCATCGTCACCGGTGCCGCACCGAAGGGCACCTACGTGCGCATCGCGCGGCCGCTGCTCGAAGGCCGCGTGGTGCGTGGCTTCGAAGGGCTGGACGTGGGTGACAGGCTGCGGGTGCGGCTGGTCGCGGTGGACGGCTTGAAGAGCCACATCGACTTCGAAGCCACGGCATGAAAAAACTGGAGATCGCCTTGCCCGCGGGCGACGGCGTGTCGGGCCTGCTGGAAGCGCCGGCCGACGCCGAGGCTTGTTATGTGTTCGCCCATGGCGCCGGCGCCGGCATGCAGCACCCTTTCATGGCCGCCATGGCCGAGAGCCTGGCCGCGCGCCGCGTGGCGACGCTGCGTTTCCAGTTTCCTTTCATGGAGCAAGGCAGCAAGCGACCCGATACGCCGAAGGTGGCCCACGCCGCCGTGCGCGCCGCGGTGGCCGTGGCGGCCAGCGCGCTGCCCGGTGTGCCCCTGTTCGCCGGCGGCAAATCGTTCGGCGCCCGGATGACCTCGCAGGCCCAGGCGATCGAACCACTGCCGCAAGTGCGCGGCCTGGTGTTCGTGGGGTTTCCGCTGCATCCCGCGGGCAAGCCCGCGGTGGACCGCGCGGCGCACTTGAGCGACGTGCGGGTGCCCATGCTCTTTCTGCAGGGCACGCGCGATGCGCTCGCCGACCTGCCGCTGCTGCGCGAGACGACGCAGAACCTCGGGCAAGGTGCGACGCTGCACGTCGTTGATGGCGCGGACCATGCGTTCCA
>JAQGMQ010000615.1 GCA_028292305.1 Rhodoferax sp. | reverse complement strand
ACCCCAAGGTGCAGATCGACCTGGAGGAACGCGTGAGTTCGGTGATCACGCGCATGGTGCTCGACAACGCGGCCGACATCGGCATCTTCGCCAGTTCCGAAGACGAACACCTGCTGGAAGTGTTCCCCTACCGGGCCGACCGCATGGTGCTGGTCGCGCCGGTGCGCCACCCGCTGGCCGCGATGCGCTCGGTGGCGTTTGCCGATTCGCTGGACTACGACCACATCGGCATGCACCGCGGCAGCGCCGGCAATTATCTGCTGGCCAAGGCCGCAAGTGCCGCGCACCGCAGCCTGAAGATGCGCTTCCAGGTCACGTCGTACGACGCCATGATCTCGATGATCAAGGCCGGCATGGGCGTGGGCATGATGCCCGTGGACGCGATCGCGCTGTACGTGGTGCAGGGCCTGGCCATCGTCGACCTCAGCGACGACTGGGCGCAGCGCCGGCTCAAGCTGTGTGTACGGGCCGAGCAAGGCCTGACCACCGCCGGCCGCCTGCTGCTCGACCACCTGAAGGCGGCCAGCGGCGATCAGACGGTGGCGGTCTGCGGGCCGCGCAGCGCGGCGATCTCTTCGGCCGAATAACCCAGTTCGGCAAGCACGCTTTCGGTGTCGGCGCCGAGGTCGGGCGCGGGGTGGCGCACCACGCTCGGGCTCTGCGTGAACTTCACCGGGAAGCCGTTCATGCGCACCGTGCCGTGGCCCGGGTGCGGCACCTCCAGCATCATCTGCTGGTGCCGGATCTGCGGGTCGGCATACACCTCGTCGAGCTGCATCACCGTGCCGCAGGGCACGCCGGCGGCGTTCAGCACGGCGATCCAATGCTCGCGCGTGTGCAGCCGCACGGCGCCGTCGATGCAGGCGTTGATGGCGGCGCGGTTCTGCATGCGCAGGGTGTTGCTGGCAAAGCGCGGGTCGGTGCGCAGCGCCTCCAGCCCCAGGGCCTTCAGCAGCTTGAAATAGATCGCGTCGTTGCTGGGTGCAATCGCCAGCTCGCCGTCGGCCGCGGTGAACAGGCCATACGGCGCGACCAGCGGGTGGTCGTTGCCGGAGGCCACCGGCAGCTTGCCCGAGGCCAGGTGTTCGGCGCTGGCATAGGCGCCGAAGCTCAGCAGCGAGTCGACCAGCGAGGCGCTCACGCGTTCGCCCAGGCCCGTGCGTTCGCGCCGCACCAGGGCGGCCATGGTGCCCAGCGCGGCGTACTGGCCGGCCACCAGGTCGCTCACCGGCAGGCCGCTGCGCAGCGGGCCGGTCTCGGGCGTGCCGTTCATGCCCATGAAGCCGCTCATGGCCTGGGCGATGAAGTCGAACGCGGGCCGGCCGGCATAGGGGCCGGTTTCGCCGAAGCCGTTGATGCTGGTGTGCACGATGCCCGGCGACAGCTCGCACAGCGTGTCCCAGTCCAGGCCCATCTGCGCCATCACGCCGGGCCGGAAGTTGTCGACCACCACGTCGGCGGTCTCGATGAGGCGCTTCAGCGCGGTGATGCCGTCGGCCGTGCGCATGTCGAGCCGCACCGACCGCTTGTTGCGGTTGAACGAGGCGAAGTACCAGCTCAGGCCGTCGACCACCGCGCCCTGCGCGCGCACCGGGTCGCCTTCGGGCGGCTCGACCTTGATCACGTCGGCGCCCATGTCGGCCAGCAGCATGGTGCAGAACGGGCCCGACAGGATGCGGGTGAGGTCGACGACGCGGATGCCTTCCAGATGCATGGGATTTGCCTTCAGGTTTGAATCGATAATTTGGATGCGCCGACGGTCAACGGTAAAAGGTCAACGGTCAACGGTCGATGACCGTGGCGCCGAAATGCCAGTGCGCCGGCTTCGCGCCCGCCACCGGCGCCTGCCACACCGACAGCCCGTCGTTGAACAGGCTGCCCAGGTAGGCCGTGCGCAGATCGGGCCCGCCGAAGGCCACGCTGGAGATGTTGCGCAGGCTGAAGTTCTTGCCGGTGCTGATCTCTTCCCAGCCGAAACGGTGGCCGGCGAAAGCGGCTTCGGCGGCGTCGATGGCTTCTTCCGAGCAGTCTTCGATGTGCACGGTGCAGTGCCCGTCGGGCGTGACCTGCAGCAGCCGGTTGCTGACCACGCTGGTCAGCCACACACCGCCTTCGGCATCGAACTCCAGCCCGTCGGGCCAGGTGCCGCGGCCGAAGTCGCACACCGTCTGGCGTGGGCCGAGCCGCGGGCCGCCGCGAATCTCGAAGCGCGACAGCCGACGCGCCATGGTCTCGTTCACATACAGCCAGCGGCCACTCGGGTCGACGCGCAGCTCGTTGCTGAAGCCCAGGCCCGAGGCCATGATGCGGCACTGCCCGCTGTGGTCGACCATGCCGATGGCCGCATCGGCGTTGTCGGGCCGGAAGGCCAGGCTGCGCGGGTTGTGCTGGGTGCACAGCGACACCCAGATGCGGCCCAGCGGGTCGGGAAACAGGAAGTTCATCGGCGAGTTCGGCACGCCGTTGGCGGTGCTGAGGTAGGGCTCGACCTGGCCCGGCGCGGTGAGGCGCCAGGCCCCGCCGTGCGCGCCCACGTTGGCGACCAGGAAGCTGCCGTCTTCCAGCAGCGCGATGCCGTTGGGCACGAAGTCTTCCACCGGCCAGGCCACACGCGCGTCCTCGGGCGGCGGCGCGCCCACGCGCACCACGCCGCAGGCGCGGTCGCAGGCATACAGGCGGCCATCGGCCAGCGCGATCACCGACTCGGGCCGGTTCAGGTGGTTGCCGATGCGCGGCAGCGGTTGCGCCAGGGTGCTCATGGTGTCGGGCTCTTGGCGGTGTTCATTCGAGGGTGATCTTCGCGGCCTGGATGATCTTGCCCCAGCGGTCGTATTCGCCGTTGATGAAGGCCTGGTAGGCCGGCTGCGCCTTGACCTCGGGCAGCACGTAGAGCTTGCGCAGCGCGTCCTGCATGCGCGCGTCGGACACGGTGGCTTCGATGGCAGCGTGGATCTTGTCGAGCACGTCGGCCGGCAGGTTGGCCGGGCCCATGAAGCCGACCCAGATGCCGGAATCGAGCGCCACGCCCTGCTCCTTCATGGTGGGCAGGTCGGGCATGCCGGGCAGCCGTTCGTACGAGGTCAGGCCGAGCAGGCGGATGGCGCCGCTTTTGGCATGCTGCTCGACCAGCGGCATCGGCAGGATCGCCGAATTCACCTGGCCCGCCACCAGGCCCATCATCAGCGGCGCGGTGCCCTGGTAGGGCACGTGCAGCAGGTCGACGCCGGCCTGCAGCTTGAGCGACTCGACCATCACCTGGCCCGAGCTGCCCACGCCCCACGAGCCGTAGGTGAGCCGCTCCTTCGCGGCCTTGGCCAGCTGCACGAACTCGGCCACGTTGCGCGCCGGAAGCGACGGGTGCACGGCCAGCGCATACGGGAAGAAGCCGATGGGCGCCACGGCGGTGAAGTCGCGCCGCGCGTCGTAGGGCAGCGTCTTGTAGAGGTGGGGCACGATGGAATGCGAATCGGCCGAGCCATAGACCAGCGTGTAGCCGTCGGCCGCGCTCTTGGCCGCGATGGCGCTGCCGATGGTGCCGGTGGCGCCGCCGCGGTTGTCCACCACCACCGGCTGGCCCAGGCGTTCGCCGATGCCCGTGGCCAAGAGCCGCACCACCACGTCGCCGCCGCCACCCGCGGCCCAGGGCACGATGATCCTGATCGGGCGGTTGGGGTAGTCGGTGGCCGCGCGCACCGGGCGCAGGCCGAGCGCGGTGCCCAGGCCCAGGGCGCCGAGGCCGGCAATGAGGTGGCGACGGCGCCCGAAGTCGGTGGCTGCGGTCATGGTGTCTGTCTCCATTTTTTATGTGGGCGAATGGTGCATGAAATCGCATGCCGCACACATCGTCTTTTGACGCTGGGCCGTCGCGCGGCACGATGCCAGACCAAGCCTCGGCGCCATCGCCGGCGGCGATGCCAGGCTGCCGAATCACCACGCATGGCGGGCCACAAGGCTTGTATCCTGCGCGGCTCCCACCGACGAACAAGGACGAGACATGCAGGAGACCCATTCAACGAACTTCCCGAAGGCGGTGCGGATCACCGAAGTCGGCTTGCGCGACGGCTTGCAGATGGAGTCGGCATTCGTGCCCACGGCCACCAAGATCCGGCTGCTCAACGCGCTCATCGACGCCGGTGTGCGGCACTTCGAGGCCAGCTCGTTCGTGTCGCCGCGCGCCGTGCCGCAGATGCGCGACGCGGCCGAGGTGCTGGCCGGCATCACGCGCCGGGCCGACGTCACGCTCGGTGTGCTGGCGCCCAACCGCCGCGGCATCGAACGCGCACTCGAGGCCCAGGCCGATGAGATCGTGGTGTTCCTGTCGGCCTCGGAAAGCCACAACCAGAAGAACCTGAACCGCAGCGTGGCCGAGTCGCTGCAGGACATGCGCGACGCGGCCAGCCTGGTGCGCGGCACCGGCGTGAAGCTGAAGGGCGCGATCGCCGTGGCCTTCGGCTGCCCTTTCGAAGGCAACGTGCCGCTGGCGCAGATCGAAGCCATCGCCACGCAATTCGCCGAGCTGGGTTTCGACGCCATCACGCTCGGCGACACCACCGGCATGGCCACACCGGCGCTGGTGCGCAGCACGGTGCAACGCCTGCGGGCACGGCTGCCGCAGATGCCGCTGGCCCTGCACTTCCACAACACGCGCGGCATCGGCCTGGTGAACGTGATGGAAGGCCTGGCGCTCGGCATCACCGACTACGAGTCGTCATTGGCCGGCATCGGCGGCTGCCCGTTCGCACCCGGCGCCTCGGGCAACATCTGCACCGAGGACACGGTCAACCTGATGAACGAACTGGGCATCGCCACCGGCATCGATCTTGCCCGACTCACCGCCGTGGCGCTCGACCTGGAACAGGTGCTGGGCCGCACCCTGCCCGGCCAGGTGATGCGCGCCGGCCCGCGCCTGCGCGTGCACAGCCTGGCGTCGCAGGCGGCGGCCGTGGGCTGAGGCCGCCCCGCCATGGGCTACTCCAGCGTGATCTTCGCCGCGTCGATCACGCCGCGCCACTTCAGCGTGTCGGCCTTCAGCCGCGCGCCAAGCTCCTCCGGCGTCATCGGGTTGATGTCGCCGCCCTGGCTGCGGATCGCCTGCTGCACATCGGCCTGCATCAGGATCTTGTTCACCTCGGTGTTGAACGCGGTGACGATGGGCTTGGGCGTGCCGGCCGGCGCGAACACGCCGTACCAGACCCCGACATTGAAATCCTTGTAGCCCGACTCGGCGATGGTGGGCACGTCGGGCAGGCTCGGGCTGCGTCTGGCCGAGCTCACCGCCAGCGGCCGCAGCTTGCCGGCCTTGACCTGGCTCAGCGCCGAGGGAATCGACGACGACAGCAAGCCCACCTGCCCGCCCATCACGTCGATCAACGCCGGCGTCGAGCCCTTGTACGGGATGTGGCGCATCCTGATGCCCGCGGTCAGCGCAAACAACTCACCCACCAGATGCGACACCGTGCCGCTGCCGGCGGATGCGAAGGTCACGCTGTCGGGCGCCGCGCGGGCCGCGGCCACCACGTCGGCGAGGCTGTTGTAGGGCGAGCTGCTGGCGGTCAGCAGGATGATCGGCGAGTCGGCCACCAGGGCCACGGGCTGCAGGTCCTTCTGCGCGTCGTAGGGCAGGTTCTTGTAGAGCAGCGGCGCCACGGCCAGGTTGTCGACCTGGCCCATCACCACGTCGTAGCCGGTGGGCGCGGCCCGTGCAGCTTCGCCGATCCCGATGGTGCCGCCGGCGCCCGCCCGGTTGTCCACCACCACCGTCCACTTGCTGAACTCGGTGAGTTTGTTGGCCACCGTGCGGGCCAGGAAGTCGGTGCCACCGCCGGGCGGGAACGGCGTGATCATGCGGATCGGCTTGGTGGGATAGGGTTGCGCCTGCAAGGCCGTGGCGGCGAGCAATGCGGCGGCGGCCACCAGCAGTGGACGGATCATGTCTTGTCTCCTTGTTGTTGCCGCGGCATCGTGGTGTGCACGGTCGACGCGATGGTGCCTGATCCGACCGCCGACGCCATCGTCTTTTGGCAGGGCCGCATCGCCCACGGCGATGCCAATCCAACGTCCGGCCCACGCCGATGCCAATCCAACGTCCGGCCCACGGCGATGCCGGGTAGCCAGGTTGCGTCATCCCCTGCTGACAACGCCGGTCGGCCGGTTCGGTCGGGCAAAAACCCGCCGCTGTCACAATCGTCGGCCATGCACCACGAACCCAATTTCGTCGAGAACCTGCGCGCCGAACTCTCCGGCTGGCGCACCTGGCTCGACCGGGCCATCGTGCTGGGTTATGCGGTGGCCGCCGGCCTGTGCGTGGTGGTGTTCACCATGGCGGCCGAATGGGCGTTCGGCCTGTTCAGCCAGCTCGAACGCAGCCATCCCTGGGCCGTGCTGGTGTGGACCCCGGCACTCACCGCCGGCATCGTCTGGGCCACGCGGCGCTGGTTTCCGGGCGCCAGCGGCTCGGGCATTCCGCAGATCAAGGCGGCGCTGCATCCGGCCATGCCAGCCGAGCGGCGCGGCATGTTCGCCTCGCTGCGCCTGACCGTCGCCAAGATCGCGCTGGGCGTGGTCGGGTTTGCGGCCGGGCTGTCGGTCGGGCGCGAAGGCCCGTCGGTGCAGGTGGCCGCGGGGGTGATGCAGCACGCGCGGCGCTGGCTGTCGCCCGGCAGCAGCATCGACACCCGGGCGCTGCTGGTGGCGGGCGGTGCGGCGGGCATCGCGGCCGCCTTCAATGCGCCGCTGGCAGGCGTCGTCTTCGCCATCGAAGAACTCGCGGGCCGGCTCGAAGCGCGGTCGAGCGGCCTGATCATCACCGCCATCGTGCTGGCCGGCCTGGTGGCGGTGTCGGCCTTCGGCAACCTGAGCTACTTCGGCATCATCCGGGTGCCTGTGCTCGGCTGGGCGCTGGTCGGGCCGGGGCTGCTGGTGGCCCTGGCCAGCGGCGCGGCCGGCGGGATCTTCTCGCGCCTGATGATCGCCTCGCTCACCGGTTCGCCGCAGCGGCTGAACCGCTGGCGCGCACGCTGGCCGGTGCGTTTTGCCGCGGTCCTGGGGCTGGTGGTGGCGGTGATCGGCCTCGCATCGGGCGGCGCCACCTTCGGCGCCGGCTCCGAGGCCGTCAAGCAGATGCTGGCCGGCCACGACGCGCTCACACCGCTCTACACGTTGCTGAAATTCATCGCCACCTGGCTCACCGCCTGGTGCGGCGTGCCGGGCGGCATCTTCGCGCCGTCACTGTCGATCGGCGCCGGCATCGGCGACGGCATCGCGCAACTGGCCGGGCCGGCGCTCGGCCCCGCGCTCATCGCCATGGGCATGGCCGGATTTCTGGCCGCCGTCACGCAGGCGCCGCTCACGGCCTTCATCATCGTGATGGAAATGGTCGACGGCCATTCGATGGTGCTGAGCCTGATGGCCTGCGCCCTGCTGGCCAGCCTGGTGGCACGCATGATCAGCCGGCCTCTGTATGAAACCCTGGCCGAGCACCTGGTCGGCGTACCCAGCGAACCGGAGCGGAAGCTGCCGGGATTGCGCTGAGGGTGAACTGCTGTTGCGGCACGTTCGCGTGGTGTGCGCATGCGCGCTCTCCCGCCGGGTGCTTGCGGGGTGAATTCAGAGGTCTGCCTTGGGACGGCAGGTGGGCTTGAGCGGGTACGATTGGCCAGGAGCGGATATCTAAGAACGAATGAGCAAAATCGAAATCCCTGCCTCCCTTATCAAAAATCTCGGCCCCGAGATGAAGATGGACGTACATTGGATTGATGCAAGGCTGAACGATGGAAGCTACTGGGGCCGTCTCGTTGTGCAGGGCGGTCGCTACATTACCGGGCGCCACTCAGCTGCGTCTGGCGAGGGGCCTTTGCCATTCCGTAGTGAACAGGTTCACAACATCCGGCGCGCGGCGCTTTTTGGTCGACTGTGGCCGCTCTGGCCCAAGTTAACCAGAGCCTGAAACCGGCCAGAACCGGACGCTGCAACGCGCCTCGATGATAAGAATGAAAGTGAGGGTAATTTAGTGAGGACCATGTTGAATCGTCGCTCCGGCGCTATGCTCGTTGCGGCGCTTGTTCTTGCAGGTTGCGCCACCCCGACGCCCACGCGACCTGTGCGACAAGCGCAGCCCAACGACGCAACGATCTACATCTATCGGCCTTCCTCCTTGGCTCTGGGCGCGCGCGACGCCTATATCAGCGTAAACGGGCTCGAAGTCGCGCCGCTGGCCAATGGCTCGTATTTCGTCTTACGTGTACCCGAAGGCGCATACGTCATCGAGCAGAAGTGGGCCTGGGACATCCAGATGGGCAAGGCTCCACTAAAGCTCCCAGCGTTGGAATTAAAGAAGCAGCAGAAACGCTACCTGCGGTTTTCCACCGAAGCCGGCCGGCGCTACGTGTACAACGGCATCTCGCTTGACTACGGCATCGAAGAGGTGAGCGAGACGATTGCGCTAAGCGAAACTGGCGCGGGTCAGCTTAAGCAAGTGGGCGCAGCGCCGTGACCCTTCAGATAGCGGGATGGCCTGCCCGGCGTTCGACGAATAGTATCGCGCGCCGCTTCGACGGGTTAATGCAACACTTCTACTGAGCTTTTTCTTTAGATTTTTTGTCCGTTATGGAGCTTGACGTAAGTCGACTTCGGGGCGCATACCGGAAGTTCACCCTACTCGAAAGCGGACACATCGCACTTTTGAATATTGGCTGTCCCAGGGATGTCAAAGCTATATTGCGGCATGCTTCTTGGCCCAACCATCATTAATCCGAATGGCAACTTTGACCCGTCGGACGATGTCATGCAGTACACCCTTCCGTTCCGCAGTCAGCGAGCTCTCGAGGCAAATCATTTGGCGCATTTCAAGCGCCTAGTTCACATCCAGATGCCGGCCCATTCGTTCTACGTTGGCTGTTATGGCCTCGATCCTTTAAAGCCACCGGACTTCTTGATCTATCGAGATAAGGCTGACGCGGCGACACCGTATGGACTTGAACTCACCACGTTCGGCATCCCAACTGAGATCCGTCAACAAAATCAATGGATTTTTTCGCAGTGGCACCATCGCCTACTCGCGTCCTACAACGAAGGTCGGCTGGCTGGACTGAGCGGGCTGAAGTTTGACATCTCGTTCGGGGATTTGTCTGGTCAGCCTCCGAAGCAGGTTGCTGATGAAGCGTTCACCGAATTGGTCGACGCGCTTGAAAGCGTCGCCACGATAGCTCGGTCTTGTTTCCATTGGACAGCTGGAGAGCCAGGTCCCGGAAGCAAGGGAGGCGACTGGCCGGGGGGTTCTATTGCAGGAGGCACCATTATTTGGCGTCTTTCTGGGGCGGTTGCTGCCGTCGGTGCCGACCCCCTGAGTCCACGGTCCGAGCCACGCAGCGGTCATTCATGCGCCAGTGGCATCTCGGACCCAGTGGCCGATTTCAAAGTACGGTGAACCTTGCCAACCAGCCGGTCTCTTCATCACGCCTGCACGTCCGCTGACCTCGGCCGATTCGGCGTGCGCTGGTTTGCGGCTCAATCAACCCACAACACTTCGAACTGCTGTCGGATGGGGCCGACCTGTATCGACACCTCATCACCTTCGCATTTACCCAGCATGGCCCAGCCCAAAGGGGCTTCGCTGCTGATGACCTGAACGCGCTGAGTGCCGCTGACCAACTTCATGCTGCCGCCATCCGGCCCGAGAAAAAGCTGTTGCTGCTGGTCGTCGGAATCGACCAGGCAGACCAGCGCGCCGAGCTGTATGCCCATGCTGGCGTCGTAGGGGCGCGGGCGGAATTGGCGCCAATGGGCCATCGCCTGGCGGATGGCCTCGGCACGCCGGGCTTGGCCGGTGGCCAGGTACGCGGCTTCTAGCCCCAATGTGTCGTATTTGTTTTCGGCGATGTTTTCTGCGTGGGTCGCCGTTTCATGGGCGGCCTGCACTGCCTGTTCGGCTTGCAGCAGGTCTTGGGCGAGCCGTTCCAGCACCTGCTGCTGCAGCAAGAATTTATCCATGATGAAAGGTAGGCATCTCGAACAAGCGGGGGGTAGGTCTTGATTATGAAGGGCTGCACCAGCCTTCGACGCTTCTGTTGGCTGCAGGTCAACTTCAGGCAAACGGTGAATCCGAACGTGGGTGCGGTAGACCAGGCCAAAGCGCTGATTCATCAACCAAAGAACGCCGCACCCCGCGCAAGTCGACACAAGAAACCCACCTGAGGCCGCGCCCAGGTCTTTGCAGCAGCTGAAGCCTCAGACCGACAGCGGCAGCCTTCCCACCGGCAGTCTGACCAGAAACATGGTGCCGCCCTCTTTGGAAGAAGTGACCGCGATCGAGCCGAGGTGTTCCTTCGCAATCTGCGCGCAGATGTACAGGCCCAGGCCGAGGCCGCCGCCGGGCAGGCTGGTCGGCGCGCGCCAGTATGGCTCGAACAGCTTGCGCTGGACGTCTTCCGAGATCGGTTCGCCTTCGTTCAGCACCGCAATCTCCATGAACTCACCGACCACGTCGGCCGTGACCATGACCGACTGGTCTGGTGCGCCGTAGGCCAGCGCATTCGCCAGCAGGTTCGACAACACCTGCTGCACCCGGCCGCCGTCGCACAGCACCAAGCGGTCGATGTCGATCTGGGCATGGATCTGCCGGGACGGATGCGCCAGGCGCATCTCTTCGACCACGTCGGCCAGCAGCTGGTTCATCAGGCCATGGGCCTCGACCATCAGCCCGATGCCAGGTCCGAGGCGGCCGCGCGCCAGATCGAGCACGTCGTCGATCAGCGCGCCCATGCGTTTGGTGGTGCTGCGGATGCGCTGCCCCAACTCGATGGTCTTGGGGTCGGGCCCCGAGCGCACCAGGATCTCGCCGGTCATCGCCATCGACGAAATCGGATTCCGCAGATCGTGGCCGAGCACGGCGATGAAATGCTCGCGGAGTTCATTCGCGGCCTGTGCGTCGAACAGCTGCCGCTCCACCAGCGTGCGCCTGCGTTCGCTCTCGAGCTGGATCGCGATCAGCGCGGCAAAACGCTCGAAGACTTCCACCGTGGACGGGTCGGAGACATTCCTCGGCTTGGGGTCGATGGCGCAGAGATTGCCAAAATACTCGCCGTCGGGCAGCACGATGGGAACGGAAATGTAGCTCTCGATGTTGTAGAGCCGCGGCGTATGGTGGTCGCGGTACTGCGGGTCGGTGCTGGCGTGGTTGAAGACCACCGGCTTGCGGGCCGCGCGGGCTTCGATGCAGAGCGTTGTATGCACCGGCAGCTGGCCGCCGACCTGTAGACCGAAGTTGATGGTGTCCTGCACGGCGCAGGCCGTCCAGGTGCCGTCGGTGACCCGCGCCACCGCGCCGAAGCCCATGCCGGTCATGTCGCAGATGATGCGCAGGATGGCCGACACCGAGCTGATGCCCGAACTCGTCGCGATGTCACGGGCAATCTCGAGCGGACTGTCTTCCAACCGGAAACGGTCGTCCTGGTTCATGAAACCTCTGTGGCCTTTACAAAGAGCATCTTGGCCGTGGGCGGCTGGGCTGCGACGCCACAGGATACCCGACCAAGGGGTTCGACCTGACCTCGGGCGTGCAGCGCGCCAGTATCAAGGCAGTCCGGGCCTCCGAGGTATGTCTTTTGACATAGCCACGGCGGCAATATTTTTGTCGCGGATGTGTGCGTCCTGGTGCTCGGCAATGCTGTAATTGGCTTCCACTTCCTGGGGCGCAATGATGAGGTTCTGGCTTTGCCTTCTGGTGTTCATCGCCCAGGGCGCGCGCGCGGATTCGGCGTGGCTCACCATCATCGGCGATGCCGGCGACGCCGGCGCGGAGACGGTGCAGGTCGACGCCAACAGCGCCGTGCTGCTGGACGAAAACCGGCTGATCGATGTGCGCGTGAGCCGTGCCGGCGTGCGCACGGCCTACGATGGCAAGCCCTACCGCTCGTATCTGTCGGCGGTGGTGATCGACTGCAGGCGCCTGACGGCGCTACACCGCGGTTTGACCTTGTACGCGGAGCCGCTGTGGAAGGGCCCGGCACGCCGTTTCGAAGTGGCCGACCCGAACGACAGACCAATGGAGTTCCGCAGCATGGCGGTCAACCCCAGGGACCGGATCATCAAGGCGGCTTGCGCCATCGAGACGGTGAAGACGAACTAGGCCTGTACGCGTGCGCACCCGGGCGATGGTGCGGGCTGGTCTTCACCCGTTGACCGCGGTCAGTCGATGGTGATCTTGCGCGCCGTGATCAGCTGCTTCCAGCGCGCGAATTCCTTGGCCTGGTAGGCCGTGAACTCATCGGGCGTATTGGCCACCACTTCCAGCCCCTGTTCGGCCATGCGTTTTTGCACCACCGGGTCTTGCATGACCGCGATGGCGGCGTCGCTCAGCTTCTTTTTGACGGCCGGGGGCAGGCCCTTCGGTGCCGCCAGGCCTTGCCAGGAATAGATCTCGGCGCCCTTCACACCGGCTTCGGCCAGCGTGGGCACATCGGGCAACAAGGGGGAACGCGCGGTGCCGGTCACGGCGATGGCGCGCAGCTTGCCCGCGCGGATGTAGGGCAACACGGCGTTGATGTTGGGGAACGAAAACTCCACCTGGCCACCGAGCAGATCGTTGATGGCCGGCGCGCCGCCCTTGTACGGCACGTGCAGGCCCTGGGTGCCCGACTGCTGCCAGAACAACTCGGCCGCCAGGTGGTCGGAGGCGCCGTTGCCCGAGCTGGCGAAGGTCACCTTGTCGGGGTTCTTCTTCAGCAGGGCCACCACGTCGGCGACCGTGCGCGCCGCCTGAGCGGGCGTGGCCACCAGCACATTGGGCGCCTGCACCGGGATGCTGATGTAGTCGAAATCCTTGAGCGCGTCGTAGGGCACGGTCTTCAGCAGGTGCGGCGTGATCACATAGGTGGCCAGCGACGACACCATCAGCGTGTAGCCATCGGGCGCGGCCCGCTTGACCATGCCCGCGCCGATGGTGCCGGTGGCGCCGGCCCGGTTGTCGACCACGAAGGTCTGGTGCAACTTGTCTTGCAGGCCCTGCGCCAGCGTGCGGCCGGCCATGTCGGTGGAACCGCCTGCGGGGAACGGCACGATGATGGTCACCGCACGTTCGGGCCAGGTGGTTGCGGGCTGCGCGGCAGCGGCCAGCGGCAGTGCGCAGAGCAGCGCCTTGAACAGGTTCTTGAATGGCATGGTGTCTCGTCTGCTTTGGTTTTTTACTGCGGGCCGAGCTTCTTGATCAGCGCGGCCAGCTCTTCCATCTCGTTGGGCTTCAGGTCGGTCAGCGGTGCGCGCACCGGGCCGCCGTCGTGGCCGACGAT
>JAQGMQ010000606.1 GCA_028292305.1 Rhodoferax sp. | reverse complement strand
AGGTCTCGCCAGCCCGCAGGTCGAACGAGAGGCCGTTCACCGCCTTCAGCGCGGCAGCGGCGGCCCAGGGCCTGCCGCTGCCGCGCACCTTGAAGTGCACATGCAGGTCGCGCACGGACAGCAGCGGCGCCATCAGGCCACCCTTCCCGCGCGCACCTCGGCCGGGCTGCGCAGGCAGGCACGCAGCACGTGCGCCTGGTCACCACCGGCTGACAACAGCGCCGGGCGCGTGGCCACGCAGTCGCTGCCGGCCAAGGTGCAACGCGGCGAAAACGCGCAACCCGCCGGCAGCTTGCTCATGTTCGGCGGCGCACCGGGTATGGCGACCAGGGCCTCGTCGTCGCCGTGCGACAGGTGCGGCACGGCGCCCAGCAGGCCGATGGTGTAAGGGTGCGTCGGGCGGTAGAAGACGTCGTTCGCCGGGGCCTTTTCCATGGTGCGGCCGCCATACAGCACCAGCACTTCGTCGCACAGGCCGGCCACCACGCCGAGGTCGTGGGTGATCATGACGATGGCCGTGCCGTGGTCGCGCTGCAGCTCGCGCAGCAGGCCGATGATCTGCGCCTGCACGGTCACGTCCAATGCGGTGGTGGGCTCGTCGGCGATCAGCACGTCGGGCTCGCACAGCAGGGCCATGGCGATCATCACCCGTTGACGCATGCCACCCGAAAACTCGTGCGGATACAGGTGGATGCGGCGCGCGGCGTCCGGGATCTTCACGGATTCGAGGGCTTCGATGGCCAGCTTCAAGGCGGCCTTGCGGCGCAGGCCGCGGTGCAGTTCGAGCACCTCGGTCATCTGCCGCTCCACCGTGAGGTAGGGGTTCAACGAGGTCATCGGGTCCTGGAAGATCATGGCGATGCGGTCGCCGCGCAGCCGGTTGAGCGCCGCGGGTTGCAGCGCCAGCAAGTCGTGCCCGTTGAACGACGCCTGGCCCGTGGCGCGGCCATTCGCCGCGAGCAGGCCCATCACGGCCAGCATGCTCTGGCTCTTGCCCGAACCGCTCTCGCCGACCAGGCCCATGGTCTGGCCGCGCTCCAGCGAAAAGCTCAGGTTGCTGACGGCCTCGACCGGGCCTTCGGGCGTGCCGAAGCGCACGGAAAGATCCTTGACTTGAAGAAGAGTCATTGGAATACCTTCGTGCTGCGCACTGCGGCGCGAGCTGGCTTGAAGCGGTTCTGCGCGGCGCTCATCGGTCTTTCGGGTCCAGCGCGTCACGCAGACCATCACCCACGAAGTTGAAGCAATACAGCGTGACCGACAGCAGTGCGCCCGGGCACAACAGCATCCACGGCGAGGCTTCCATCACACCCGCGCCGTCGTGGATCAGCACGCCCCAGCTGGTCATCGGCTCCTGGATGCCCAGGCCGAGGAACGACAGCACCGACTCGACCAGGATCACGGACGGCACGGTGATGGTGGTGTAGATGGCCACGATGCCGAGCAGGTTGGGCACCACGTGGCCGAAGATGATGCGCCAGGTCGGCACGCCGATGGCGCGTGCCGCCTCGATGAATTCCATGCCGCGCAGCGACAGCGTCTGGCCGCGCACCACCCGCGCCATGTCCATCCAGGAGAACACGGTGATCACCAGCACCACCAGGTAGAACTCGCGCCCGAGAATGGTCACCAGCAGGATGGCGATCAGCAGGTAGGGAATGGCATACATCATGTCGACCGTGCGCATCATCAGCGCGTCGACCCGGCCGCCGATGAAGCCGGCGGTGGCGCCCCAGGCAATGCCCACCAGCACCGAGGCCAGCGTGGCCAGCAGCCCCACCATCAACGACACCCGGCCGCCGACCAGCGACCGCACCAGCAGGTCGCGGCCCGACTCGTCGGTGCCGAACAGGTGCCAGCCCTTCCAGCCAGGGGCCTGGCTCATGGCGTCCCAGTCGGTGCTGTCGAAAGCGTTCGGCAACAGCCACGGGCCGATGACGCAGACCAGCGTGATGAGCGTCAACAACAGCAGACTGATGACGGCCGCCCGGTTGCGCAGGAAGCGCCGGCGCGCATCGGCCCAGGGGCTGCGGCCGCGCTCGGGCACGGCCGGCATCCGGGCCAGTGCGTCGGTCAGCCGGTCGGGGGTGGACTTGGTCAGCATGAAGTGGCTAGTAGCGGATTTTCGGATCGAGCGCCGCATAGGCCAGGTCGACCAGCAGGTTCAGGCCCACGGCCACCACCGTGATCAGCACCACCAAGCCCAGCACCAGCGTGTAGTCGCGGTTGCTGGCGCCGTTGACGATGAGTTTGCCCAGACCGGGCAGCGAGAAAACCGTCTCGGTGACCAGCGCCGCGGTGATGCTCGAAATCGCCAGCGGCCCCAGCACCGACAGCACCGGCAGCAGCGCCGGTTTCAGCGCATGGCGCAGCACCACCACCCGCGTGGGCAGGCCCTTGGCGCGCGCGGTGCGAATGAAGTTGCTGTGCAGCACCTCGATCAGGCTGCCGCGCATCACGCGGCCGATGGTGGCGATGTTGATGAAGGTCAGCAAGGCCACCGGCAGCACCAGGAACTGCGGCGCGAAATCATCCCAGCCGCCGGCCGGCAACCAGCGCAGCCACACGGCGAACACCAGCACCAGCACCGGCCCGATCACGAACGACGGGAACGCACTGCCGATGTTGCCGACCAGCATCACCACGTAGTCGACGGCGCTGTTTTGCCGCAGCGCAGCCGCGATGCCCATGGCCACGCCCAGAATGACCGACAGCACCAGCGAAATGCCGCCGATGGCCAGCGACACCGGCAGCGCCCGCGCCACGAGTTCGTTCACCGACCAGTCGGCATAGCGGAACGATGCCCCCAGGTCGCCATGCAGCAGGTTGTTCATGTAGTACAGGTACTGCTGCCACAGCGGCTTGTCGAGGTGGTACTTGGCCTGCAGATTGGCCAGCACCTCGGCCGACACCTTGCGGTCGGCATCGAACGGGCCGCCCGGCGCGGCGTGCAGCAGCAGGTAGCAGACCGTGACCACCACCAGCACGGTGGGTATGGTCGCCAGCAGGCGGCGCAGGGTGTAGGACCACATGCTTCAGTGTTTGATGATGTAGAAGTCTTTGCTTCTGTAGTGGTCCATCGGGTTCTGCTCGGAGTACCCGCCGACATAGGTCTTCACCAGCCGCGGCAGCGA
>JAQGMQ010000587.1 GCA_028292305.1 Rhodoferax sp. | reverse complement strand
TCGAGGCAAGCCCCCACCGCCGCCTGCAGCCCAGGCGCGTCGTCCGGGTGCACCAGGCTCATGAACTCCTTATAGCCACCTTCGTAATCTACGGTGTCGAAGCCGAGCATTTCCTCCCAGCGCCGCGAATGGTTCTGCACGCCGGTGCGCAAGTCCCAGTCCCACACGCCCGCGCCGGTGGCCTCCAACGCGATGCGCCAAGGGTTTTCAGGCTGGGTGTCGGCAGGCGTGCGGGTCCAGTCCGCTGGGGCGGACGGAGGCTTGGGGTAGGTGGGGGTCGGGGACATGGTCGAGCTGAGAATCTGCACCTTGGCAGAGAACGGGCGCCTGCGGGATGGCGCAAGTCCGAATATACCGAACGGCGAAGCTGGGGTCGGGAACTGGTGGAGGTGTTTGACGCGGCAATTCGATCGAGACGCGCGGCAGATAGGTCAGTCGCTTATGTAATGCAACTCATGAGTTGCTTGACAACTGAACCTTGGCTCAATTCCTGCCCAGCAAAGATGGTCCTGAGGCGCTTCCCGCGTCAAGATCCGTCAACATCGGCCTCGGCTTCAGGCCACAACCTCGGAAACAAAAACCGCAACGCGTGTTGCGGCAGGCCAAAGCGCACTTTGCCTTGTGGCGAGTCCGACTTGAGCAAGCCGCGCCGGACCAGGGCGCCCATCGCGTCGGTGGCGCCGCGTTCGCTCATGCCGAGCATCGCCTTGAATTCGCCCCGGGCCATCTCGACACCACTGAGAAACAAGTAGTGCAAGCCGCGCAGAGACTCTTGTCGAACGCCGGATTTTTCCACGCTGGCCTCGAACACCAGGCAGGCTTCCAGGCGCGACTTCAGCGTGGAGAAATCGAGCATGCCGGTCATGAAGCGCACCTGGTCCAGGCAGACGTCGAGCACATAGTCGACCCAGGCGATGAGCGCCTGCTCGCTGAGATGGCCTCTGCCATCGAGGTCGCCGCGCCGCAGGCTGTCGGCATCGGCCAACAGCGCGTAATAACGCTCGGTGCTGCGTGCAAAACCGCGCAGCGGCGACCACAAGCCACCCGTATAGCCCAAGGCACTCAGGAGCGTGTGGGTGTGCAGACGCATCACGCGGCCATTGCCATCGACGAAGGGGTGAATCCAGCCAAGCCGCTGGTGGGCGCAAGCCATGGCGACCAGCGCCGCCTCGCCTCGGCGCACATCGGCGTAGAAGCCACCCCAACGTGCCAAAAAAAGCGGCACGCTGGCGAAGGCGGGGGCCACGTGTTGGCCCACCCGCACCTCGCGCTGACGCAGGGCTCCCGGCACGACCGGCTCATGCTCGGCAGTAAACAGATCGGCCGCTGGCAAGCGATCGAACAACTCAGAATGGAGGGTCTGAACGGCCTCGGGCGAATAAAGTGTCCGCGCGCCTTCGGCTCCGGCATAGCGCTGTTCAAGGGCGACCTCGGCCTCGATGTGCGCCACAGCCAGACGCTGTTTTGCCGCAAGCACCGCGTCCTTCGAGAAATCCTTGCGCAGCGCATCCTCGATCTCATGTGGACGGGTGTGCTGCCCCTCGATGCGGTTGGTGTAGTAGGAGTTCATCACCCGCAGCAGATCGCGCAGTTCCGAGGGTACGGGCGTGCCGGCCAGCCGGGTCGCTTCGAGCGAAAGGTCGTGCGCCTTGGCCAAGAGCGGCTCAAGGCGCGCGGCGGAGGGCATTAAAGGCTCGAACTGGTGAGGCTGGCTGTACATGCCGCCTATTTTGCCAAGTTATCACGCCTTGTAAATATTTGATTTAGTTGATTTTTATAAGACTTATGCCAAGATTTTTGCCAAGATTTCTGCGCACCTGAGTCGAAGAAGTTTGAAGGGGTCCGCTGCACCCACCTCGCATAAAAAAACCGCGCAGCCCCTTTCGGAACTGCGCGGCTCTCGGCTGATCCGCAGCGACCTGCGTCTTACTTCTTCTGCGGCGGCACGTCCGTGCAGCTGCCAAGCGCAATCTCAGCCGCCATGCCGATGCTCTCACCCAAGGTCGGATGCGGGTGGATCGTCTTGCCGATATCCACCGCATCAGCGCCCATTTCGCTGGCCTGCGCGATCTCGCCGATCATGTCGCCGGCATGGGTGCCGACCATGCCGCCGCCGAGGATCTTGCCGTGCCCGTGGGCTTCGGGAGAATCGTCGAACAGCAGCTTGGTCACGCCTTCGTCGCGGCCATTCGCAATGGCGCGGCCGGAGGCGTTCCAGGGAAACAGGCCCTTCTTGACCTTGATGCCCTGCGCCTTGGCCTGGTCTTCGGTGAGGCCGACCCAGGCGACTTCGGGGTCGGTGTAGGCGACGCTCGGGATGACGCGGGCGTTGAAGGCGGCCGCGGCCAATTCCTTGTTGCCTTGCAGTTCACCGGCGATGACTTCAGCTGCCACGTGGGCTTCATGCACGGCCTTGTGGGCGAGCATGGGTTGGCCGACGATGTCGCCGATGGCGAAGATGTGCGGCACGTTGGTGCGCATCTGGATGTCGACGTTGATAAAGCCGCGGTCGGTCACCGAGACGCCGGCTTTCTCGGCCGCGATCTTCTTGCCGTTCGGCGTGCGGCCCACGGCCTGCAGCACCAGGTCGTAGGTTTGCGGCGCCGGTGCGGTGCCGCCCTCTTCGGCCGCGGCGAAAGTCACTTCAATGCCTTCGGGCGTGGCCTTGGCGCCCACGGTCTTGGTCTTGAGCATGATGTTGTCGAAACGCGGCGCGTTCATCTTCTGCCAGATCTTGACGAGGTCGCGGTCGGCGCCCTGCATCAGGCCGTCGAGCATTTCCACCACGTCGAGGCGCGCGCCCAGGGTGCTGTACACCGTGCCCATTTCAAGGCCGATGATGCCGCCGCCCAGGATCAGCATGCGCTTGGGCACTTCCTTCAACGCGAGCGCGCCGGTGCTGTCGACCACGCGCGGGTCCTTCGGCATGAAGGGCAGGCTCACGGCTTGTGAGCCGGCGGCAATGATGGCCGTCTTGAAGGCGATGGTGAAGGTCTTGCCGGTCGGTTCCTGGCCTTCCTTGCCGGTAGTCTCGGCCACCTGCAGGTGGTTGGCGCCGACAAAGCTGCCCACGCCGCGCACGATGCCGACCTTGCGCATCTTGGCCATGGCGGCCAGGCCGCCGGTCAACTTGCCGATGACCTTTTCCTTGTGGGTACGCAGCTTGTCGATGTCGACCGTCGGCGCGCCGAAGTCAATGCCCAGGGCCGCCATGTGGCTGACTTCGTCCATCACCGAGGCCACGTGCAGCAGCGCCTTCGACGGGATACAGCCGACATTCAGGCAGACGCCGCCCAGCGTGGCGTAACGCTCCACCAGCATGACCTTCAGGCCCAGGTCGGCGGCGCGGAACGCGGCCGAATAACCGCCGGGGCCGCCGCCGAGCACGACGAGGTCGCAGTCGAGATCGGCCGTGCCGGCAAAGCTGGCAGCGGTCGGTGCGGGCGCCGTTGCTGCGGCAGCTGGAGCGGGTGCGGCAGCCACGGCCGAAGCGGCAGCAGGCGCCGGTGCGGCACCAGCGGCGGCGCCCTCGATCATCAGCACCGGCGAGCCTTCTTT
>JAQGMQ010000576.1 GCA_028292305.1 Rhodoferax sp. | reverse complement strand
GGTAACGCTGCACTTGTTCCACGCCGGGCAACGCTTCGGTGGCGGCACTGGCCAGCGTCAGAAAAGCCTGGGCTGCTTCCTGCGTGCGGGCCTCGGCGCGCACCAGCGCCTGGAAGCTGAACGGCGGCATGCCGGCGACAAGCCGTTCCTCCAGCTGGCCGTCGGCGAACGCCGGGTAGTCGTGTTGGCGCAGCGCGGCGAACAGAGGGTGCTGCGGATGCGCCGTCTGCACCCACATTTCGCTGGCGGCGCTTTGGGCCGCATCGCGTCCGGCCCGGCCACCGGCCTGCATCAGCAGGCTGAACAAGCGCTCCGGCGCGCGGAAGTCGCTGGAAAACAGCGCGCCGTCGGGCTGAATGGCCGCCACCAGCGTGATGCGGCGGAAGTCATGGCCCTTTGCGATCATCTGCGTGCCCACCAGCACATCGACCTCGCCGCTGTGCACCTGGGCCAGTTGCGATTCAAGTGCGCCCTTGAGCTTGGTGCTGTCGGCGTCGATGCGGGCGATACGCACCGGGCCGCCACCGGGCCGCTCGATGCCGGCCAGCAATTCGGCCAGGTGCTCTTCGAGCCGCTCGGTGCCGCGGCCGATGGGCGCGATGTCCAGGTCGCCGCAGGCCGGGCAGGCGCGGGGCACCCGCTCGGCAAAGCCGCAGTGGTGGCAGCGCAGGCTGCGGTCGATCTTGTGGAACACGCGGAAGGCGCTGCAGTTGGGGCATTCGCTCTTCCAGTCGCAACTGCCGCACGCCAGCACCGGGGCGTAGCCGCGCCGGTTCAGGAACACCATGCTTTGCTCACCACGCGCGATGCGTTGCTGCACCGCGTCGAGCAGTTGCGGTGAAAACACCGTCTTGCGCTGCTGCAGGTTCATGTCGACCAGCCGCACCCTGGGCAGCGCGCCAGCGCCGATGCGCGAAGGCATTGCCAGCCGCGCATAACGTCCGCCGTCGGCCGTGGGGCGGCTGTGGTGCCAGCTCTCCAACGACGGCGTGGCCGAGCCGAGCAGCACGCGGCAGTGCGGCGCGCCAGCCGGTGGCGCGCCGGCCAGGCTGTTTTCCAGTTGGCTGCGGTAGACGGCCAGATCCCGCGCTGAATAACGCGCGCCTTCCTGTTGTTTGTAGCTCGGGTCGTGTTCCTCGTCGACCACGATCAGCCGCAGCCGCGGCATGGACGCGAACACGGCCATGCGGGTGCCGAGTACGATCCGGGCGCCGCCTTGCAGCGGACCGCTGTGCGCCGAAAGCCAGCTCTTCAGGCGCTGCGGCGGCGTCATGCCGCTGTGCATCGACACCACCGCCGCGGCACCGAAATGCGGCTCGAATCGGGCGCGAAAACGCGCCTCCAGCTGCGGCGTGAGGTTGATCTCGGGCACCATCACCAACGCCTGGGCCGCCGGATCGGCTTGCAACAGGCCTTGCACGGCCTGCAGATAGACCTCGGTCTTGCCGCTGCCGGTGCTGCCGAACAGCAGGAACGGCCCGGGCTCGGCCTGCAGCCGGGCCAACACGTCGCTTTGTTCAACGCTCAGTGCCACCTGTTCGAAACCCGCGCTGGCGTCGGTCCCGGCGGCAGGCCCGGCACGTTTGAGCCGCCGGCCGAGTTGCATGGCACTCAGGTCGCGCAACTGCGGCGGCAACGCCGCCAGCGCTACTTCACCCACCGCGCGCTGGTAATACGCCGCGGCAAACTGCACCAGCCGGCGCCAGGCTTCGCTCAGGGGCGCTATGCCCTCGAGCACGGCCGATACCTGGCGCAGCTCGCCGACGTGCGCCTCGCCCGCGGCGGGGCCATCGGGTCGGTCCGCCGAAGCGTCGGGCAGGGCCCAAACCACACCCAGCGTCTCGCGTTTGCCCAAGGGCACACGCACGAGCGTACCGGGCGACAGCGGTTTTTCGCTCAGGTAGGTCAGCGGCCCGGCCACCGCGCTGTATGCGGGTGTCTGGACCACGATGGCGACGCGGTGGGACATGGGGCGGAGGCCGGTGGGTGGGCTGAGGTCCGGAAGTTGCCGGTGCTTGTTGATGTGAACTTGCGGAACAGCGCTTAAGTCATTGATTTAAATGTGAATTAGTTGGCATCCAACGTTTCTGTGGATAACTTTGTTGATATCCCTGTCGCAGCGCCCGCGAAGCCTTGTAAATCAAGGCTTTTGTTGAAATGCCTTTAAAAAAAGCAAACTGAGAAAGCGTTATGAATCAATGACTTGGAACCGCTATTGGTTTTGTAGCAAGGCCTGTGTCCGCAATGTCGCAGTCCTGGGCCGCACCCAGAATTTTGTGCATAAGTGACCCGGTCGCGCACCGTTTTCGCCGATAAAAGTGGTATACGGCCGCAGGAGACGTGGTTGTATGACGTCTTGGCCGCTGAGTTGGCGCCCAGCGCGGGGCCCGTCAAGCGCGGATGCGGCGCGACGCCGCATGCACCGCGTCGACCAGCACCGCCACATGCTCGGGCGGTGTGTACTGGCTGATGCCATGGCCGAGGTTGAAGATATGCGTCGGGCCCTGGCCATCTCCCTGGTGAGGCTGGCCAAAACTGCGCACCACCTTTTCCACCTCGGCCTCGATCGCTGCGGGCGGTGCAAACAGCACGTTGGGGTCGATGTTGCCCTGCAGCGCCTTGCCGGGCCCGCCCGCGGTGCCGCCGACTTGCGCGCGCGCGCGGGCCAGGTTCACCGTCCAGTCCAGGCCCAGCACCTCGCAGTCGAGCCCGGCCATTTCATCGAGCCACAGGCCGCCGCCTTTGGTGAACACGATGCGCGGGATGCGCACGCCTTCGTGTTCGGTCTTGAGCTGGCGCAGCACCTGCTGCGTGTAAGCCAGGCTGAAGGCCTGGAACGCGCCATCGGCCAGCACGCCTCCCCAGCTGTCGAAAATCATCACCGCCTGGGCACCAGCTTCGATCTGCGCGTTCAGGTATGCGGCTACGGCGTCGGCGTTCACCTGGAGCATGCGGTGCATGAGGTCAGGTCGGCTGTACAGCATGCTTTTGACCAGCCGGTAGTCGTCGGAGCCCTTGCCTTCGACCATGTAGCAGG
Source organism: Rhodoferax sp. (assembly GCA_028292305.1). GTDB lineage: Bacteria > Pseudomonadota > Gammaproteobacteria > Burkholderiales > Burkholderiaceae_C > Rhodoferax_B. The sequence goes on along the minus strand of JAQGMQ010000576.1, from coordinate 5,329 downwards.
CCAGCGTCCACGGGCTGCCCGAAAAGCCGATCAACGGCACGCGCCCGTTCAAAGCACCACGGATCGACGTCACCGCGTCGAACACATAACGCAGCTTGGCCATATCGGGCACCTGCAGCGCAGCCACCGCAGCCTCGTCGCGCACCGGCGAGGCGAAGCGCGGGCCTTCGCCCTGCGCAAAGCTCAGGCCCAGGCCCATGGCGTCGGGCACGGTCAGGATGTCCGAGAAAAGAATCGCCGCATCCAGCGGATAACGCGCCAGCGGCTGCAGCGTGACTTCGGTCGCGTGGTCGACGTTGGTGGCCAGACCCATGAAGCTGCCGGCCTTGGCGCGGGTGGCCAGGTATTCGGGCAGGTACCTGCCCGCCTGGCGCATCAGCCAGACGGGCGTGTGGTCGGTGGACTGGCGCAGGCACGCGCGGATGAAGCTGTCGTTTTGTAAGGGAGCGGGCATGCGGCGATTGTCGCAGGGGTGGCAAGACTGACAGGGCGAGGGCGCTTTGCGCATGCCGACGTGCAGATTCACTCAAATTAACCGAAATATGTTGTGTACACTTAAAACTATATTTTACGATTTGTTCACGATATAGAGAGTGTGGATAGACCCAGCAAGAAGGAAAAAGCCATGGATTCAGAACACGCCGATGGCCGCTATGCGCCGACCCAGGTAAGGATTGAAGACATCCGGCCACAGCGAGATGGCTTGACGTTGGCGACCCGTAAAAGACGTTTTTGCGCCATCTTCGTGGACGGCTTGGCGGTGATGGCAATCAGCGCTCTCCTGGCGAAGTTTTTTCCTTTTTTCCAAGTAAAAGCAATGGTTGGGCTGTGGGCAATCGTCGACTTCAAACCAATCTTGGCAAATTTTTTGCTTCTCGCGCTGCTCAATGGCTATTTGCTGTGGACGCGCGGGCAAAGCATTGGTAAATTTTTGTTGAAGATACGCATTGCCAAGCCTTCTGGAGAACGCGTTTCCGCAAGTAGTCTTTGCATTCGCTATGGCGCCGGGCTCGTATTTGCTATCACGAGTGCCACAAGCCTGCTCTATTGTTTGGTGGACAGTTCACTCGGCCTGCGCCCCTCCCGGCGCTGCCTGCACGACATGCTGGCCAACACCGTCGTCCTCGAAGTCTGAGGCCGGACGCCCCATGCCCACTACATCTGCACGCCTGGACACGGTCCGGGCCGTCGAAACCCCCGAAGGCATCACGCTCACGTTGCGGCCCGCTGGGATCGTGCCGCGTGGCCTGGCTTACTTCATCGACTTCGCCATTCGCCTGTGTCTCTACACCGCGACCATCATCGTGATGCAAGCGGCGGGAGCAGCGGGTTGGGCTGTGGTGATGCTGGTTTACTTCGGGCTTGAATGGTTCTACCCCGTGGTGTTCGAACTCACCCGCGCCGCCAGCACGCCGGGCCAACGCGTAATGGGTCTGCGGGTAGTCATGGACTCCGGGTTGCCGGTTACGCCGGCGGCGTCCATCACGCGCAACTTGCTGCGCGCTGCCGATTTCATGCCGATGCTACCTGATCGCAGCGGGCCACGCCGGCAATTTCTGTTCGTTCGTGGTGACCCATTCGGCGTTCGAGCTCACGGCCATCGTGCTAGCGGGCGCGGCCGGATTGCGGCTGGGCTTTTCATGGATGGCGCCGGGCGGGCACACGCGTCTGGAGGCGCTGCGCCTTGCTGCCCGGGCCGCAGTGGTGGTGGTCTACGGCGTGATCGGATTGCTGCTGATCGCCGCCGCCGTGGAAGCGTTTTGGTCGTCCGCCCGGTGGATCGAGCCCACGGTGAAGTATGGCGTCGGCGCGGTCTGCTGGGTGCTGGTATTGAGTTACCTGACCTGGCAGGGGCGGCCACGCGCAGCAGGACCGGCTTTCGCTGCCGAAGTGACCAAAACCGGGGCGCGTTATGCGGGTTGACGCACTGGCCATCCAGCTGCGACCGCGGTCCATGGCCGAGGCCTGCGACTTGGGCGCCGCACTGGTGCGCACGCATGCGCGTTCGGTGTGGGCCAGCTTCCTGCCGGTCTACGGCGTGGCCGTGCTGCTGGCGCTGTGCACGGTGGAAATCGCCGGCTGGCTGCCGGGCGTCGTCATCTTCTGCCTCAAGCCATGGTTCGACCGCAGTCTGCTGTTCTGCCTGTCGCGCGCGGTATTTGGCCAGCCGACCGGTTGGAGCGACCTGTGGCATCACCGGCGAGTGGTCTGGGGAGGCCAATGGCTTAACACGCTGCTGTGGCGCCGCCTTTCTCCTTGGCGTTCGTACACCCAAGCCATCGACCAGCTCGAAGGCCAGCGCGGTGCGGCTCGGCGTCGGCGGCGCAAGCAGCTGCTTCACGGTCGCCAGGGTGCCGCGTTGCTTATGCAAATGCTCTACGGACAGGTGGAAATGGCGCTTGGGCTGGCCTGCCTTTCGATAGTTTTCTGGTTCGTGCCCGGCGCCGGCATGAGCGACATGTTGGAGTGGATGGGCAGTGCACATCCACTGCTCGAAGACTTGTTTTTGAGCGCTTCCTACGCGGCGGTGGTTGGTCTGCTCGAGCCGTTTTTTGTAGCCAGCGGTTTTTCCATGTACCTGAACCGTCGCGTCGAACTCGAAGCATGGGACATCGAACAGGACTTTCGCCGTGCGTTCGCCTGAAGTGTGCTTATGTTTTGGGGCGCGCCACACCGGGCCGTTGATGCTGCGCATGGCTTTGGCATGCCTTGTCCTGACAGGCGCCGCCAGCGCCGCGAGCCTGCCTGGACAAGCTGCTCAGGAGTCCACGCCGCAGCAGGTGCAGCTTGCCGTAGACCGCTTGCGTGTCGACCCGAATCTGCCGCGCGCCGAGACCACCAAGACGCTGCGATTCAAGTCGTTCGAGAACAAGCCAACGAGGGCCGACGACTCTGAACGCGAAAGTAATATGGAATGGCTGCTCAATCTGGTCGAAGCCGTGGCGGGCGGGGCCCGCGTCGTGGTCTGGGTGCTTGGCGCACTGGCCGTCGCGCTGGTGGTGGTGTGTGCCCGTCGGTGGATCAAGGTGCAGGCCGGCGGCGGACGTCACCACGTCGGCCCACCGCCCAGTCACGTCGGTAGCCTCGACATCCGCCCCGAGAGTTTTCCGCCGCACATCGGTGCCGCAGCCGAGGCATTGTGGCGGCAAGGGCAACAGCGTGCGGCGCTGTCGCTGTTATACCGGGGTGCCTTGTCGCGGGCCGTGCATCTGCATGCCGTGCCGATCCGCGGCGCCAGTACCGAGGGCGAAGCACTGGCGTTGGCTTCGGGCCGCCTTGCGCCGGCACCGCTGGCCCTGTTTGCTCGGCTCGTTTCAGCCTGGCAGCTGGCTGCCTACGGTGGTCGTTTGCCCGACGCGGTCATGGCGCAGGCGCTGTGTGACGATTTCGATCTGTGCTTCGGGCCCGCCGCTCCCGCCGAGGGGGCCGCCGCATGAATCACTGGATTGTCCGGGTCGCCACAGCGTTCCTGATGTTCAGCATCGTAGGTCTGCTGGTGTGGACAACGGAATGGGTCGATGAAGAACACGCGACGCCTGCACAGGGAGAAGCCGCCACCAACCGTTTCTATGCCACCCAGGCGTTATTGCGCGAACTGGGGGCGCATGTGGAAAAGCGCTCCGGGCTCGAAGCCATGCCGCCGAAGGATGCGCATCTCGTTCTCACCTCGAGTCAGTGGAATCTTTTCCCGGGGCGCGAGCAGATGTTGCTGGACTGGGTGGAGGGCGGCGGCCAGTTGATCATTCCACCTGGCATGGTCGGCCACGCCTCCGTGGAGGATTGGATGCCCATCGCCGGGGAGCTCGCGCCCAGGCAAGCGCACGCGCCTTCCGGCATTGCGCAGAAGCTTTTGAAAGACTGGAACTGCCGCTCGGTGACCGAGCACCGCAACACGCCGGTCGCGCAGCCTGGCGGCGCCGGAGTCAGTTATGAAGTCTGCGGCATTCGGTCCCACCGTGTATATGGGCCAGCCGCAGACCAGTCGCCGCCGACGTGGTCGATGCAGGGACCCAACGGGATGGAGGCGCTGCGCATGCAGGTCGGTCTTGGCTCGGTCACCGTCGTCGGAGCCTGGGGTCTGCTGGGCAATTCCGACCTGTTTCTCGAAGGCAGCGCACGCCTGGTCAGCGCCGCGCTGCAGGCCCGCCCCGGCGCCGCGTACTGGTTCGTTGTCGAAGAGGCCCGCGAGCCTCTCCTGTCGTGGCTGTGGGACGAAGCCTGGCCGGCCTGTGGGCTCACGTTGCTGGCGGTGGCACTGGCGTTGTGGCGCGCCGTGCCGCGGTTCGGCGCGATGGCGCTGCCAGCCCGCGTCGACCGGCGCTCGATGGCCGAGCAGGTGCGGGGTACCGGCCGCTTCCTGCATTGGCACGGCGCATCGGCGCTGCACGCGGCACAGGTGCGGGCGCTGAACGAGGCCGCCCAGCATGCGCTTCGTGGTTTTGCGCAGGCCGGCGGGCCCCGGCGCACCTCGCTGGTGGCCGAGGCGACCGGCCTGGACGTGGCGGCCCTCGCCCGTGCGCTGATCGACAGGACCCGCGTTCCCGCAGTGATGGCGCACGACCTCGAACTGCTGGAGACCGCGCGGCGCCGGCTGCTGGTGCGCGTGGCCACGCACCGCCAAAACCCGCCTGCCTCAACCTGATTCCCCAAGAACCGAAAGACTCCCATGCAAGCCATCCAAGGCATCTCTCCCGACGAATTGCGGCACGCCGCCGACTGGCTGCAAACCCTGCGCAACGCCATCGGCCAAGCCGTGGTGGGCCAGCAAGAGGCGATCGACCAGACCCTGGTGGCGCTGGTCGCTTCGGGCCACGTGTTGATCGAAGGTGTGCCCGGTGTCGGCAAGACCCTGCTGGCGCGGGCCTTGAGCCAGGCCATGTCGCTGCGCTACGCACGTGTGCAGTTCACGCCGGACCTGATGCCTTCGGACATCGTGGGTCATGCGGTGCTGGAGCCCTCAGGCCGCGGCGAACTCGCCATCGGCACGCTGCGCCTGCACCAGGGCCCGGTGTTCACCAACCTGCTGCTGGCCGATGAAATCAACCGCGCGCCGGCCAAGACGCAGAGTGCGCTGCTCGAGGTGATGCAGGAATACCAGGTCACGCTCGAAGGCAAGGCGCTGGCCATGCCGCGCCCGTTCATGGTGATGGCCACGCAGAACCCGATCGACACCGAAGGCACCTACCCCTTGCCCGAAGCACAGCTGGACCGCTTTCTGCTGAAGATCGACATCGGCTTTCCGAGCCTGGCGGACGAATCTGCCATCGTGCGCCTGAGCACCGAGCAGCAGGCCGGCAGCCAGCTCATGCTGGACGGCGTGGCCGCGGTG
>JAQGMQ010000548.1 GCA_028292305.1 Rhodoferax sp. | reverse complement strand
CGAAATACCGTTCGGGTAGATCTCGTGTGTCGTCAGGCCTTCGGGCTCGAGGAAGGTCTGGTGGCTCTCCTTGTCGGCGAAACGGTTGATCTTGTCTTCCACGCTCGGGCAATAACGCGGCCCCACGCCTTCGATCTTGCCCGTGAACATCGGGCTGCGGTCGAACCCGGCGCGGATGATGTCGTGGGTGCGCGCATTGGTGTGAGTGATCCAGCACGGCACCTGCGCCGGGTGCATGGCGGTGTTGCCCATGAAGCTGAACACCGGCACCCGGTCGCCCATGCCGCCCGGCATGCCGTCGCCGGGCTGGGGCGTGCACTTGCTGAAGTCGATGGTGCGGCCGTCCAGGCGCGGTGGCGTACCGGTTTTCAGGCGGCCCTGCGGCAGCTTCAATTCCTTCAAACGTGCGCTCAGCGACACGGCCGGTGGGTCTCCCGCTCGGCCCGCGGCGTAGTTGTTCAGGCCGACGTGGATCTTGCCGTCCAGGAAGGTGCCGGCCGTCAACACCACGCTGCGGCTGCGGAAACGGATGCCCACCTGCGTGACAGCGCCGACGACGCGGTCGCCCTCCACCATCAGGTCGTCCACCGCCTGCTGAAACAGCCACAGGTTCGGCTGGTTTTCCAGCATGCGGCGGATCGCCGCCTTGTACAGAATGCGGTCGGCCTGCGCCCGCGTGGCGCGCACGGCCGGGCCCTTGCTGGAGTTGAGAATGCGAAACTGGATGCCGGCCTCGTCGGTGGCAAGCGCCATGGCGCCGCCCATCGCGTCGACCTCTTTCACCAGATGCCCCTTGCCGATACCGCCAATCGACGGGTTGCAGCTCATCTGGCCGAGGGTTTCGATGTTGTGCGTCAACAGCAACGTCTTGCTGCCCATGCGTGCGGCGGCCAAAGCGGCTTCGGTGCCGGCGTGGCCACCACCGACCACAATGACGTCAAATTCCTGGGGGTACAACATACGGATTCCTCGAGCAGTTCGCGCACCCAGGCTGGCGACAATGGCCAAAACGGCAAGTCAGAATCGGCTGGGGCAAGCTGCGATTTTAATTTGTCGCCCGCGTCTGTGGGGTTCGCCTATTACCATAGCCCTTGCTGGCCTCCAGTCTGCACCCACGCCAACCCGAAGCCACCTCAGTTGATGACCCCAACTCCCCCGCAAATCAGCTGCCGACCCGGCTGCGGTGCCTGCTGCATTGCGCCCAGCATCAGCTCGCCCATTCCGGGCATGCCGCTGGTCAACGGCATCAGCAAACCTGCAGGTGTGCGTTGTGTGCAGCTGGATGCGGCCAACCAATGCCGCATCTTCGGCCGGCCCGAACGGCCCGCCGTGTGTGGTGGCTTGCAAGCCTCGGCGGAGATGTGCGGCGACTCGGCGCCGCAGGCAATGTTCTACCTGGCGCAGCTGGAAGAAGCTACGCGACCTGCCCTGCCGTCTCGCTGACGGGTGGCTCCGACTGCTGCTTGTGGCCCAGGGTGGCCATGATCGGCATCACGTTGCCGGCCGACTTGACGCGGCCGTCATACACATCCAGGGCCATGCCCGTCATGTAGGCGGCGCCGAACAGGGTGGCGAAGGCCACATCCTTGGCGTCGCGCCCGCTGCCTACGCGCACCAACTTTTCGACCGGTGCCATCTTGGTCGGGTCGAACAGCACCCAGCGGTCGCCCAGCCAAGCCTCGAAAATCGCGTGGAAATCTTGCGGCGGTTCGTCGAACTCGACATAACCCACCACCAGCCGCGCCGGAATGTTCAGCGCGCGGCAAAAGGTGATGGCCAGGTGGGCGAAATCGCGGCAGACGCCTGCGCGCTGCACGAACACCTGCTGCGCCGTAGTGGTGGCGTCGCTCGAGCCGAGCATGTAGCTGATGTTGTCGTGCACCCAATCGACCACGGCCTCGACACGTTTGATGCCGGGCTCGATGCTGCCGAACTGCTGCTGGGCCGCGCGCGACATCAGGTCCGACTCGCAAAACCGCGTGGGCAGCAGATAGTGCAGCGCGGCGTCGGGCAAGGCGTTGATGTCGGCCTGCGTCAGCGCATTGCGCGACTGCTTGCGCCGCACCAGCTCGATCTTGGCCTTGTACCGCACCGTAACCGGGCCCGGACCCGCGTCGAAACGAATGAACCGATTGCCCTTCGACTCGTCGGTGAAACGATGCACCGTGACGGGTGGCGTCACGGTGAATTCCTCCTCCACGATGCGCTGGCTGGAGTGGTGCGCCGCCTCCAGGTTGAACAGGAAATGCGTGTCCTGCTGCACCTGGTAATCCAGCGTGGCGTCGATGTGGGAGGTAGACATGTCGTTCGGAACCGCGGTGAGTTTCGGGGTCATAAAGGGTTGGGTTATTTCAAGGCTTTGCGGGCTGCGCCCACGCCGAGCGCGGCCAGCACCACGAACACCACGGCGAGGATCAGGAACAGGCCGAACAAGATCTTGGCAATGCCTGCTGCGCCCGCGGCCACACCGCCAAAGCCCAACGCACCAGCGACGACTGCGATCAACGCAAAAATGATGGCGTACTTCAACATGCAAAGCTCCTTGCGCGGCACGGCCGCAGGGTTGTGAGATGGCTCTATCGTAGAAAATGCTTTGTATGCAACGCATCGGCCAACCCCATCGGAACCTGTAGGACAACAACGCCGCGACTGCGTCCGGAATGTTTCTGCGCGGGGCTGCGGCAAAATGAGCCCGCGCCCGAGATGCTGCCCGCCCCGCCATGGGTCAGCCGAGGCCAGCCGGACCCTAAACCTGAAGGTACACCACATGAAGCTGTATTACTCTCCTGGCGCCTGTTCACTGTCGGCGCACATCGCGCTGCACGAATCCGGCCTGGCCTTCCAGGCCATTCCCGCCCCGACCAAGACCCACCAGCTGCCCGACGGCACCGACTACTACACCATCAACCCGCTGGGTTATGTGCCGCTGCTCGAGCTGGACGACGGCACGCGCCTGCGCGAAGGGCCGGTCATCGTGCAGTACGTGGCAGACCAGGTGCCGCTGAAGAACCTGGCGCCAGCCAACGGCACGTTGTCGCGCTACCGCCTGCAGGAATGGCTTTCGTTCATCGGCACCGAGTTGCACAAGGGCTTCACGCCGCTGTTCAATGCGTCCATGCCCGACGCCGGCAAGGAGATCTCCCGCGCCCGTCTGGCGTCGCGCTACAAGTGGCTGAACGCTGAACTCGAAGGCAAGGATTTCCTGATGAACGACCACTTCACCGTGGCCGATGGTTATCTGTTCACGGTCACGAACTGGGCCAAGACGGTGGGTGTGGATCTCTCGCCTTATCCCAACGTGCTGGCTTTCCAGACCCGCATCGGCGCCCGTCCCGCCGTGCAGGACGCCTTGCGGGCGGAAGGACTGGTCTAGCCCCAGTCCGACAGGCTGCGCGCGTCAGTGGCCCGGCAACGGCTTCTGCCGCGACGCCAGGGCGGCGCCCAGCCACAGCGCGCAGGCCGAGAACACCAGCCCCCGCGCCAACCCGCCCGGACCATCGGCGATCCAGCCCACCACGGTCGGGCCGACGATCTGGCCCGCGGCAAAAACAATGGTGAACGCACTGATGCCCGAGGCCCAGGCGGCCGCGGGCAGGTTGTGCCGTACCAACGCGGTGGTCGACGCCACAACCGACAGAAACACCGCGCCGAACACCAGCCCCGACAGCAGCACCACCGGCCAGGCCGACGTCAGCGCCGGCAGCACGGTGGCCACGCCCAATACGCCGCTCAGCAAGGCCAGCGCAGCGCCCCCGCGGCTGCGGTCCAGCAGCCCGGCCCACAGGCGCGACGAGGCCAGCACGGCCAGCCCGAGCAAGGCATAAAACACCGTCACCGCGGTGCCGCTGGCGCCCTGTTCACGCAGCAGCGCAATCACGAAGGTCATGTAGCCGATGTAACCCACGCCGAACATGCCGTAGCCCGCAAGCGCAAAGCCGAACGGCTTCCAGCGGAATTCGGCTGCGCCAGCCTGGCTTGCCACCGGTGCATCGGGCAGTACCCGCGCCGGCCAGCACAACACCGCCGTGGCCACCGCACACGCGGCCGCCAAGGCCCACCAGGCCCAAGCCCAGCTGTGTGGCGACGTCTGGGCCGCCGCCAGCACCGCCGGTACGAGCCAGGCCGACAGCACGATGCCCCAACCCGTGCCGCCGTAATACAGGCCCAGCAACAAGCCGCCGCGCTTTGGCTGCGTGCCGCCCAGCCTGGCCGCCAGCAAACCTCCCGCGATGAACACGAACGCACTCGCCACGCCGGCTAGCAACCGCTGCAAGAGCAAAGGCGTCGCAGCGGTGAAGAACCCGCTCAAGGCCATGAACACACTCGCCAGCGCCGCCCCGACGACCAGCAGACGGCGTGGCCCCCAGGTGCGCATCAGCCGCGGTGTGACCAAGGCGCCCAGCAGGTAGCCAAGCGCGTTCACCGTGTTCATGGCACCGGCCAGCGTGTACGACCAGCCCAGGTCGGCGCGCATCGGCGGCAGCAGCAGACCGTAGGCAAATCGGGTGATCCCCAGCGAGATGGCCGCACCGAGCGACAGCGCGAGTGCCAGCCCCAGTACGGCGGTGTGGTCGTGGATCGGAGCAGCAGTCGGAGTTTGCATGGCAAGGGCATTGTCGTGCGAATGCACATAACACACGTCCGGCCCGGACGCGCCCGACAAGGCTTTGTATTTGGGTTTACCCTGCACCTCCGCCGCATCTGACGCCACTCTCTTGTCATCCGCCGCTAACCACCCGTCATCGG
>JAQGMQ010000533.1 GCA_028292305.1 Rhodoferax sp. | reverse complement strand
GTTCGCTCTTGCGGGCGATGATGAAGCCGAAGCCCGGCACGCCCTCGATGCATTTGTTGGCGGATGAGACCATCGCCTCGTAGCGGATTTCGTTGACGTCGAGCGCCACGGCGCCAAAGGCACTCATAGAATCGACGAGCAGCTTGCGGCCCTTGGCATGGACGGCCTCGGCGATCTCGGCGACTGGGTTGAGGATGCCTGAACTGGTCTCGCAATGGATGGCGATGACATGGGTGATGGCGGGGTCAACCTCGAGTGCTGCCGTCACCTCGTCGCCGCGCGGCGGCAGGTAGTCACCCTTGTCGATCAGCGTATAGGCGCGACCGAGATACTGCATGGTCTGCGCGGCGCGAAGGCCATAGGCACCGTTGGCCAGGACCAGCACCTTGCCGTCCTTCGGCACGAACGAGCCCAGCATCGCCTCGACGCAGAAGGAGCCGCTGCCCTGCATCGGCACGCAGTCGAACTCGCCGTTCGCATCACCGGTCAGAGCCAGCAGGCGGCGGCGCATGTCCGCGGTCATGGCGCGGAAATCGCCGTCCCACGACCCCCAGTCGCGCAGCATCGCCTGCTTGACCGAATAGGCTGTGGTGAGTGGGCCCGGGGTCAGCAGATAGGGCTCGCCCAGCGCCGGCGCATCAAGGGGCTTTGCCGCGGCAAATTTGGTTTCGGCGAGCATGGTGTCCTCCGACAGGTCGCTGCTTTTTCGGTGTGGCCTATTCTTGGCCTGAACAACATATTTGTAAAATCGTTATTTTGTATCGAAGTATCGATTCTGGCGATGATAGAAATTACCGCCGCCCCATCAGGCCGGAGTGGCAGCCAGCGCATCCACGCCCCTCGCCAGACGGCTTTCGAGCAGATCGCCGCTTTGCGTCAGAAGCGGATAGGCCACCGACGCCATCAGCGAGTTGATTTCCTTCAGCGCCCGCACCGCTTCCAGATGGATGTCGCTGGTGTCGATGCTCTGCGACATTCCCGATTGCAGGCGCTTCAGGTGGCGGTCATGACTCATGCGTTCCAGCTTGCGCATCCGCTCCTTCTCGACGACGAGTTGCCGCGCCGAATCGAGGTCGCTCGATACCAGCACGTTAAACGCAAGCTGCATGTTGGCCATGACACGGTTGTGAAGCCCGGACAGTTCGCTCCAGCCGTCGCCTGAAAAGCGCAGATTCTTGTCGCGCAATTCCTGGGTGAGCACGAGCAGGTTCTTGGCGACGATGTCGCCGGCACGTTCGAGATTGATGGCGAAGTCCGTAAGTTCGATGCCGCGCTGGGCCTCGGCAGCGGTCATGCTGCCGCGATTGACCTCGGCAATGTAGAGCTTGATCTCGGTGTGGGCGCGGTTGACCTCGTCATCAAGCTTCCGCGCCTGGAGGATCTGGTTGGTGGTACCAGCGTCGAAGAAATCCATCACCGGACGCAGCATTACCTCGACGACCTCGCCCATGCGCAGCAACTCGCGGGTTGCGCTGGCCAGCGCCAGACCGGGTGTGCGCATGACGGTGCGGTCGAGGGCGCTGGTGCGACGCGACATGAGGTCCGTGCCCTCCGCCGCCTTTGCCGCCGGCCTGTCGGCAATCAGCAAGGTGACCAGCTTTTCCATCATGCCGGTGAACGGCAAGCAGCAGATCACCAGGGCCAGATTGAAGGCAAGATGCAGGTTGACCAGTTGCCGGCCTTCGGTTGCGCCGAACACATCCGTGGGAAACGCCACGGCCTGAAGCGCAAACAAGGCGGCGAGTGCTGCCGTGCCACGGAAGATCAGATTGCCGAGCGGGACACGCCGCGCCTCGACAGGCTCGCCGCGTGTCAGCCACACCGCAATCAGCGCGCCGCCGCAATTGGCGCCAAGAAGGAAGAACAAACCGACCTCGACAGGCAAGACGCCCTGTGCGGCAAGCGTGACGAACAGCAGGATCGCCGCCACGCTGGAATGGATCAGCCATGTGAACAGGGCCGCGGCGGCAAAGGCCGTGAAGTAGTCGGCGCGCAAATAGGAAATCACCAGCGGCAGCAATGTGCTCTGCCGCATCGGCGCGGTCGCCTCGCCGATCATGTGCAGCGACAACAACACGAAGGCGATGCCCATCAGGATGCGTCCACCCTGTTTGATGCCGCGCGCCTCGAACTTCAGGAACATCGCGCCGCCGACAAGAATCAGCGCTGGTACCAGCCAGCTGAGGTCGAATGACAGCACCTGCACGACCAGGGCGGAGCCGAGATCGGCGCCAAGCAGGATCGCCAGCCCGGCGGACACCGGAACCATGCCGCTGGCGGCAAAGCCGGCCGCCAGGATGGCGACGGCGGTGGAACTCTGCAGCAGCACGGCAAGCACCGTGCCGACACCTGCCGACCTGACCCGCGCGCCCCGGGTTTGTCTGAGCGCGTCACGCAATGCGGGGCCACAGGCTCGCTCCACACCGGTGCGCACCATGCGCACGGCCCAGAGCAGCAACATGACGGCACCCGCCAGATGCAGCAGGATGATGGAAAATTGCATGGCCGTGCCTCCAACGGCCGGCAGGGGATGTCGGCCAACGTTCAGGCTGATGGTCACCCAAACATAAGTCAAATCGTTCATTTCTATCTTTTAGTTAGCTGATCTTATGCTAATCTGCCGGCGATTTCGGGATCTCGAAGGCACAGAAGATGCGCTACGTTCAGTTGCGGGCCTTTCATCAAGTGGCAATTTCCGGCGGTTTTTCGCGGGCCGCCGAAGCCCTGTTCCTGACCCAGCCGGCCATATCGGACCAGGTGCGCAAGCTCGAGGAAGAGTATGACGTCCTGCTGTTCAACCGAAACAAGAAGCAGGTCACGCTGACCCATTCGGGCCAGAAGCTGCTCGAGATAACTCATCGCATGTTCGATACCGAACAGCAGGCGCTCGAGCTTCTGACGGAGTCGCGCGCGCTGCGCTCCGGCACGCTGCGTATCGTCGCCGACGCGGCGCATCATCTGCTTCACATCCTCGGCAGCTTCCGGGCCCGCTATCCGGGCGTCCAGGTTTCGGTACGCGCCGGCAACACCGAGACGGTGATCAGCAGCCTCTACAGCTATGACGCCGACATCGGCGTTCTGGGCGAGGTGCCGACCGGGCGCGA
>JAQGMQ010000519.1 GCA_028292305.1 Rhodoferax sp. | reverse complement strand
CCTGCACTGCACCGAAACCGAGCTGCGCGAAGCCGTGCGCGCGGTAGGCAACAGCGTCGCGGACGTGCGCCACCACCTGGGGCCGCGCGCCACGGAGCCGAACGGCGTGCACACCCTGAGCGCATTTACCCCCTCCACCTCTTCCAGGGCCTCCCGGGCCTGACGCGGGTACCGCCATGTTCTCTGTCAAACGCATCTTTTGTGTGGCCTTGGTGAGTTGCTTCGCCATCGCCGCCTGCCAGAAGAAAAACGATACCCCCGCGGCCGCCACGCCAGGTGTGGCGGGCAACACGGCTGCCACGCCGGCGAGCGGCGGCGCCACGACCTCCGTGGCCCCGGCCGCCGCGGATTCGCCGGCCGGCGGCAGCCCCGGGCCGGCGGGCGTGACCAACACCCCAGGCGCGTCCGGCAGCGGTGCCACCGCCGGCGTTACCGGCTCGGGCACGCAGAATGGTCCCGCCATGGACCCGGTGCCCGGCAAGCCGTTCGTGCCGCCCGCGCCGGCCGCATCCAGCGCCGCCGCCGGACTCCCCACCCCTGGATCCAAGAGCCAGTACTGAAGCGCAGCGCAGCGCGCCTCTGCGATGCCGTCGCCCGAGGCGACGGCGCTGCACACCGCGCCAGCCGCCAGGCGCGCGGGGCTGGCTTGCAGGCCGGCTCGTTCGGTGTAATAATTGAGTGATCAAGCAGTTAATTATTTTTACCGATTGGCCATGGCACGACCCCGAAGTGAAGAAAAGCGCAGCGCGATCCTGGAAGCCGCCACCCTGGTCTTCGACCAGGAAGGCATCAGCGCCCCGACCGCCCGCATCGCCCGGCAGGCCGGCGTGGCCGAAGGTTCGCTGTTCACCAAGTTCGAGACCAAGGACGAGTTGCTCAACGCCCTCTACCTCGAACTCAAGACCGAACTGCGCGACGCGAGGATGCCCGGCTACCCGCTCACGGAGAGCCGCCGCAGCCGTGCCCGCCATGCCTGGCGCGGCTTTGTGGCCTGGGGCGTGGCGCATCCACACAAGCGGCAAGTCATCAACGTGCTGGGCCTGTCCGAACGCGTCACCGAGGCCAGCAAGACCGCGGGCATGCTGGCCTTCGAAGCCCTGAACGCCATGCTGGCCGAGGCGGCGCAGGCCGGCCCCATGCGCGGCCAGCCGCTGGCCTTCGTCGGCCGGCTGATGACGTCGATGGCCGAGGCCACGATGGATTTCATCGAACGCGCCCCGGCCGACGCCGAGCTTTTCCAGGACGCCGGTTTCGAGGCCTTCTGGCGGGCGGTGGGCGGCGATGCGGTGCCGGCGGTGTCACCGTTGGTGGACAAGGCCCGCCGCCAAGGGAAGTCAGCCGCGGCGGGCAGCCGCGCACTGAAGGCCAAACCCGGCTGATCCGTGGATGGGCCGCATGGGGCGGTCCATGTTCTCCCTTTTTTTAGCGCATTAAATGAGCGCCTAATCATTTATTTTAAACAGGAAAATTTATGTCGAAAATCTGGCTCGTCACCGGCAGTGCCCACGGTCTCGGTCGCTCCATTGCCGAAGCGGCACTGGCCCACGGCGACCGCGTCGTCGCCACCGCACGCAACACCCGGGACCTCGCGCCGCTGGTGGCACGCTTCGGCGAGCAGCTGATGCTGGCCACCCTTGACGTCACCGATCCCGAGGCCGCGGCGCGCACGGTGCAGGCTGCGCATGAACGCTTCGGCCGCCTCGACGTCCTGGTCAACAACGCCGGCTTCGGCCACGCGGTGGCTTTCGAGCAGACCACCGAAGCCGGCTTCCGCGCGCAGATCGACACCAACTTCTACGGCGTCGTCAACCTGAGCCGCGCGGTGCTGCCGCTGATGCGCCGCCAGCGCGCGGGCCACATCGTACAGATCTCGTCGGTGGGCGGCCGCATTGGCATGCCGGGGTTCACCGCCTACCACGCAGCGAAATGGGCGGTGGGCGGTTTCTCCGAATCGCTGCAGCAGGAAGTGGCGTCGCTCGGCATCCGCGTCACCGTGATCGAACCCGGCGGTATGCGCACCGGCTGGGTGCAGCGGGCGGGCCGCGACCTGCCGGTGGTCGACGCGGACTACCAGGACAGCGTGGGCGGGCTCGTCGACATGCTGGCCCAGTACGCAGGCCAGGAAAACAGCGACCCGGCCAAGGTGGCGCAGATCGTCCTGCAGCTCGCCAGCCATCCAAACCCCCCGCTGCGCCTGATGCTCGGCAGCGACGCCCTGCAGTACGCCCAACCGGTGGCCGCCGCGCGCAACGCCGCCGACCAGCGCTGGGAAGCGGTCACCCGCAGCAGCGACTTCGCCGCGCCGGCCCTGGCCGACTTTCCGTCGAACTGAGGACCCTGCCATGCGTGTCCTGTTATTCGGCGCCACCGGCATGGTGGGCAGCGGCGTGCTGCGTGAATGCCTGGCCGCACCCGACGTGACGGCCGTGCGGGCCATCGGACGGTCGCCCATCGGCGCGCCCTACCAGGGCGACCCCAAGCTCGACGAGGTCGTGTGGCCGGCGCTGATGGACGCGCCCGGATCGCTGCCCGACACCGCCCTGGGCGGCTTCGACGCCTGCTTCTACTGCCTGGGCATGACGGCCGCCGGCATGAGCGAAGCCGCCTACACCCATGCCATGTACGACCTCCCCCTGCAGCTGGCCACACGGCTGGCGCAGCTCAATCCGAGGATGCGTTTCGTCTACGTGTCGGGCGCTGGCGCGGACAGCAGTGAAAGCGGCCCGACGATGTGGGCGCGGGTCCGCGGCCGGACCGAGAACGCCTTGTTCGCCTTGCCGTTTGCGGGAGCGTATGCCTTGCGGCCTGGCGTGATCCAGCCGCTGAACGGGGCGCGGTCGAAGACTACGTCTTACCGTGTGTTGTATGCCTTGTTGGCACCGGTGTTGCCGCTGCTGCGGCGCGTCTTTCCAGGGAGCGTGCTGAGCACGGAAATCATCGGGCGGGCGATGTTGGCGCTGGCGCGCGAGGGTGGGAAGACAAGGGTGTTGGAGGCGCGGGATATTGCTGTGGTGGTGGGAGTGGGTGGGGGGTGATTCGAGGTGGGTTGGCGGAGTGGTGCGGCGTCAGGCAGTTCAGATTCCAAGCTTGGCGGCACGGCGCGGCGCCGGGATGCGTTCGTGCTGGGTTGGTCGAAGCAGGCGGGCGCCGCCTCAACACCGTTCATGCTGAGCCTGTCGAAGCAGCTTCGGTTGGTTCAGCTGAGTGCGTCTGTCGGTGTTGAATTGCGCCGCTGGCCGGACTCGCCCGGCAGGCGAGACCCGTTTTTGTGCGCACAAGAAACGGGCCCATCGATGCCGCCCCCTAACTGCGCCCTGGGCTGCGCCGCGGGAACCTGCGGTACTCGACGCATTTGGAGGGGGATGGGGAGGGGTACCGGATGCCGGACGCGTCGCTGCGCTGGCTACCGTCGGTATTGCGCCCTCGCCCGCGTGCGGGAAAGGGCTGGGGTGAGGGTGGTTGTTGACATAAGTGCGCGTCACGCCGCCCCTCACCCTCGCCCTCTCCCGCACGCGGGAGAGGGGACAAGACAGGGGTGCCGGTCACGCCCGCTGCGGCAGTTGGCCGTTCGGCTGTTGCCAAGCGCAGCGATGGCAGTATTGGCCCCCGGCCGACACCCGCCGGCGGCGTCAACAGACGTTGACATATCAACCAGACTTAAAAACCGAATAAGGTCTTCGACCGGCTCAGGACGAACGGAGCGAAACGCTGACGCCGATACGAAGGCGGTAGCGGTGGTCTCCGCAGAAATCCCGAATTTGACCCCTCCCCACCCAACACCAGCCCAAGCCCAATTCCGGTAAGCTGCCACATGGCCCACCCCCCCCGCCTCCGCTCCCGGGTCAACGTGGTCGGCGGCCCGCGCGTCCGGGCCGCGGCGGCCG
>JAQGMQ010000491.1 GCA_028292305.1 Rhodoferax sp. | reverse complement strand
TGTGGAGCAAGCCGAGATCTATGTGACCGTGAACGGACAGGAACGTCAGCGCAGCACGGTGGCCAAGCTGATCTGGAACATCGGTGAGACCATCGCCCACTTGTCGGCCGCCTGGGAATTGCAGCCCGGCGACCTGATCTATTCGGGCACGCCCGAAGGCGTGGGCGCGGTGGTGGCTGGCGACCTGCTGGTTGGTGGCGTGGCGGGCCTGGGCGAACTGTCGATCCGCATCGTCTGATCGCGCGGGGCTGGCGCGCTCTGCGTCTTGTGCCAGCGCCCGGCCGCAACGGGCGCGCCATTTTTGCCGCGCCACCGGGCGGCGGCCGGCGCACTTCCCCTACACTCGTCGCATGATTTTTCGCAGCCCGATCAAACACTGCAGGAACTGCGGGACCGCCGTCGTCTACCGCGTGCCGGACGATGGTGATACCAAGCAGCGCGCGGTGTGCCCGGCCTGCGCGACGATCCATTACGAGAACCCGCTGAACGTGGTGGGCACCGTGCCCTATCTCGGCGACAAGGTGCTGCTGTGCAAGCGCAACATCGAGCCGCGTTACGGCAAATGGACCTTGCCCGCAGGCTTCATGGAACTCGGCGAAAGCACCGCCCAGGGTGCGGCCCGCGAGACGGTCGAAGAATCGGGTGCCCAGTTCGAGATGGGCGACCTGTTCAGCGTGATGAGCGTGATCCGGGTCGGCCAGGTGCACCTGTTCTACCTGGCGCAGCTGCTCAGCGACGTCTTCGACCCCGGCTACGAGACCATCGAGGCCCAGCTGTTCACCGAGGCTGAAATCCCTTGGGACGAAATCGCGTTTCGCACCGTCAAGGAAACGCTGGAGCATTACTTCTCCGACCGCCGCGCGGGGCGCTTTCTGGTGCACCACGGCGACATCATCTGACGGCTTGCACGCATCGGTCTCGGGCCCGATCAATGCCAGCTCAGGCCCAGGTCAGGCCTTGAACTCCCAGCCGCGCCGCGCGCCCAGCACCGCATCGGGGTACAGCGCCTTGCCCCGCGAACCGTTGTAGCGGCCCAGGCCCATGAACAGGTCGCCGCCTTCACGGTCGAGGTAGTGGCGCAGGATCACGCAGCCGAAGCGCAGGTTGGTCTGCATGTGGAACAGCTTGCCCGGGTCGCCGTCGCCCAGCACACGGGTCCAGAAAGGCATCACCTGTGTATAGCCTCGCGCGCCCACCGGGCTTACCGCAAACTTGCGGAAGTTGCTCTCGACCTGGATCAGGCCCAGCACCAGGGCGGTGTCGAGCCCGGCGCGCTTGCTCTCATACCACACCGTTTCCAGAAATTCCTTGCGCACGTTCCACTCGGGCTTCTTGGGCCGGAGCTTCTCGCTCATCGTGCCCAGCCAGCGCAAATAGAACAGACGCGATTCGGTGGTGATGAACTCGGGCACCGGCGGCGCCGCATAACCCACGGCCGAACTCAGCGCCGACCGCACCGAGTCGATCAGTGGCTCCTCGACCTGGCCGCCCGCATGGGCCAGACCGGTCTGACCCATGCCGCCGAAGCCGATGGCCGCCGCCGCCGTGCCGAGCAGGGCTTTTCTTCTTGAGACGACAGGTGGGTTGGAAATGCAGGGGCGCTCGCGGTTCACGGGTTCACTCTTCGCTGGATCGACTGGTCACACGGCCTTGGCCGTGGTTGGGCTGAGCTTTGATTTTACGAACGAAAGCACATCCGCCACCGCCACCTTGGTGGCCGCCGCGTCGCGCCGGTGCTGGTATTCGACCTGGCCGTCCTTCAGGCCCTTGTCGCCGATGGTCACGCGGTGTGGCACACCGATCAGCTCCCAGTCGGCAAACATGGCGCCCGGGCGCTCGCCGCGGTCGTCCAGAATGACGTCAACGCCTGCGGACAACAGATCGGCATACAGCGACTCGGCCGCGGCCTTGACGTCGGGACTGCGGTCGGGACCGATGGGGCAGATGGCCACGGTGAAGGGCGCGATGGCGTCGGGCCAGATGATGCCGCGCTCGTCGTGGTTCTGCTCGATGGCGGCCGCGGGCAGGCGGGTGATGCCGATGCCGTAGCAACCCATCTCCAGGAACTGCGGCTTGCCGTTGACGTCGAGGAACGTCGCATTCATGGCCCGGCTGTACTTGGTGCCCAGATAGAACACGTGGCCGACCTCAATGCCGCGTTCGATGGCCAGCACCCCCTTGCCATCCGGCGACGGGTCGCCGGCGACGATGTTGCGCAGGTCGGCAACGAGCTCGGGCTCGGGCAGGTCGCGGCCCCAATTCACGCCGGTCATGTGGAAGTCGGCTTCGTTGGCGCCGCAGACCCAGTCGCTCATCACCGCCACTTCGCGGTCGACCACCATCTTCACCGGCTTGAGCAAATTCAGCGGGCCGAGGTAGCCGGGCTTGCAGCCGAAGTGCTCTTCGAGCTCGGGCAGCGTGGCGAAGCGGAAGGTGTTGTGCAGGCCGGGCACCTTGCCGACCTTGACTTCATTCATGTCGTGGTCGCCGCGCAGCATCAGCAGCCAGACCTGGGTCTTGACGATGGCGCCCTTGTCGTCGAGCTCGTCGGTGGCCAGCACCAGCGACTTGATGGTGTTCTTCAGCGGCAGGCTCAGGAACGCGGCCACGTCGGCGCAGGTGGCCTTGCCGGGCGTGGCCGTCCTGGCCATGGCCTGGGTGGCGGCGCCACGCGGCTGTTGCGGCGCCAGGGCCTCGGCCTTTTCCATGTTGGCCGCGTAGTCGCTGGTGGGGCAGTAGACGATGGCGTCTTCGCCGGTGGCGGCGATCACCTGGAACTCTTCGCTCAGTTCGCCGCCAATGGCACCGCTGTCGGCGGCCACGGCGCGGTAGGTCAGGCCGAAGCGGTCGAAGATCTTGCGGTAGGCCTGGGCCATGACCTGGTAGCTCAGCTTGGCGGCGTCCTGGTCGCGGTCGAAGCTGTAGGCGTCCTTCATGGTGAACTCACGCCCGCGCATCAGGCCGAAACGCGGCCGGCGTTCGTCGCGAAACTTGGTCTGGATCTGGTAGAAGTTCTTCGGCAGTTGCTTGTAGCTGCGGAATTCCTGCCGCGCGATGTCGGTGATGACTTCTTCGCTGGTGGGCTGCACCACGAAGTCGCGCTGGTGGCGGTCCTTGATGCGCAGCAGCTCGGGGCCCATCTTGTCGAAACGCCCGGTTTCCTGCCACAGCTCGGCCGGCTGGATCACCGGCATCGTGAGCTCGATGGCACCGGCGCGGTTCATTTCCTCGCGCACGATGGCTTCCACCTTGCGGATCACGCGCAGGCCCATCGGCATGTAGCTGTAGATGCCGGCGCCGAGCTTCTTGATCATGCCGGCGCGGGTCATGAGTTGATGGCTCACCACCTCAGCGTCGGACGGGGCTTCTTTGAGCGTGGAAATAAGGAACTGGGAGGCTTTCATCGGCGGTTTTGGGTGCGAATTGGGGGGCGATTAGGGGGGAGACGGAGCGAATGAGAGCCACTGGATCGCTTGATACACCGCCTGCGCTGTGCATAATGGACTCAGTTTAAAAATTGGGGTTTGATTATGCTTGACCGAGAAGGCTTTAGGCCTAACGTCGGCATCATCCTGCTCAACCAGAAGAATCAGGTATTTTGGGGCAAGCGCATTCGCACCCACTCCTGGCAGTTCCCGCAGGGTGGCATTGACCGGGGCGAAACCCCCGAACAAGCCATGTTCCGCGAGCTGCACGAAGAAGTGGGGCTGCATCCGGAGCATGTACGCGTTGTTGCCCGCACCCGTGACTGGTTGCGCTACGAGGTGCCAGACCGGTTTATCCGGCGTGATGCACGTGGTCATTACAAGGGGCAGAAACAGATATGGTATCTGCTGCAGCTGGTCGGCCACGACTGGGATTTGAATTTGCGCGCGACCAACCACCCCGAGTTCGACGCCTGGCGTTGGAACGATTATTGGGTGCCATTGGACGTGGTGGTTGAATTCAAGCGCGGCGTCTACGAAATGGCGCTGACCGAACTGGCGCGGTTTCTGCCCCGCCACGACTCGCGCAACCGTTATCTGCGCAGCAGCATGCGCACCCGCGAAAGCGGCCATCCCGATGCCAGTTTCGAGGCCATGCCCGGAGCGCATTTCGAATTGCCTCCCGGCGCCACCTTTGAACCCGATCCGCAGTTGGCGCAGCAGCGCCATCTGCAAGAAAAGAACCATGCCTCTTCCGTGTCCTCCATTTCGTCCGTGTCATCTGCAGCAGCCGCAGAGTCTTCTGCGCCGACCATTCCGAACTGAATCCTGGCTGCGCGGGCTGGCCTTGGCGGCCACGCTGTGGACCACCACAGGCCTGATGGCGGCACCTGCGCCCGCCGACGAGCCCGTCTGGGCCGAAACCGAGGTGCCTGCGCCGCCCGCGTTCAGCACGGCCAAGCTCATCGA
>JAQGMQ010000489.1 GCA_028292305.1 Rhodoferax sp. | reverse complement strand
AGGAACTGCAGGCCGAGGTTGGTGTACTACTTGGCGATGTAAATCACAAGGCGCAGGTTGGCCTCGATCATTTCCTACTTGGCGTCGCGCGACGAAGCCTCGCCTTCGTTCATGCGCTTGTTGATGCCCTTCAGTTCGTCGAGCGGCACCACCACGCGGGCTTGCAGGTCGGTCAGCTTTTGCTGCAGGTCCTGCACCGGCGGGATGTTGCGGGCCATGATCGAGCTCCATGGCTTGCCGGCCGCGGACTGCTTTTCGATCCACTTCAGGTCGAGCAGGTGCGACAGTGCCTTGTTGCCCATCTTGTCGCGGCCGCTGAAATCGGCGATGAAGTTCTCCTGCGGATAGCCGCACTTGTCGACGATGATGCGGCGCAGTTCGCGTTCCTTCTTGCGCACGTCGTCGACCTGGGTGCGCAGCAGGTCGCACAGTTTTTCGATGGTCTTGGCGGTGAAGCGGATGGTCATCAGCTCTTCGCTCAGGGCCGCCTGGGCCTTGGTGTAGTGCGGCGTGCCGTAGCCTTCCTTGTCGTAGATCTTGTGGACCTTTTCGAACAGGCCGCGCAGCCGGTCGAAACGCGTCAGCGCTTCGGTCTTCAGTTCTTCGAGCTTCTTGGTCAGCGCCTTGGAGCCGCCCTTGCCGTCGTCGTCGTCGGCCGCGTCGAACTCGTCGAAATCTTCTTCGGCCACGTAATCGTCGGCTTCGTTGGGGTTGGAGAAGCCGTCGACGATGGTCGAGATGACGACCTTGCCTTCACGGATCTCTTCGCCCAGGCGGAACACCTCGGCCAGCGTGGCCGGGCTGGCGCTGATGGCTTCCATCATGCGCATCAGGCCGCCTTCGATGCGCTTGGCGATTTCGATTTCGCCTTCACGCGTCAACAGCTCGACCGTACCCATTTCGCGCATGTACATGCGCACCGGGTCGGTGGTGCGGCCGAACTCGCTGTCCACGGTGGACAGGGCGGCTTCGGCGGCTTCTTCGGCTTCTTCTTCGGAGCTGCCGGCCGGTGCGTTGTTGGTGAGGATCAGCGACTCGGCGTCGGGCGTCTGCTCGTACACCGCCACGCCCAGGTCGTTCAGGGTGTTGATGACGGCTTCGAGCGTTTCGGCGTCGATCAGCTTGTCGGGCAAGTGGTCGGAGATTTCGCCGTGCGTCAGGTAGCCGCGGGTCTTGCCGAGCTTGATCAGGGCCTTCAGGCGCAGCCGGCGCTTGGCCATGTCTTCTTCGGACAGCACGGTTTCGTCCAGGCCGAATTCCTTCATCAAGGCGCGTTCTTTCGCCTTGCTGATCTTCATGCGCAGCGGCTTGACCTTTTCGCCGTTGGCCGTGAGCACGGGCGCCGGTTCTTCGACCGGGTCTTCCTCGATCTCGATCAGGTCGTCTTCGTTGATCTCGGTCGAGATCGAGCCCTTGGGCTTGGGGCCGCGCTTGGCGCCGGTCGGCTTGGGCTTGGCTTCAGCGGCCACGACCACCGTCTTGGGCGGGCGGCCCGGCTTCTTCTTGGCAGGACTGTCGTCCGCCACGGCAGCGCTTGCGGAAGCGGGTTTGTCTTTGACGGCGGCGGCGGGCTTGGATACGGGCACTGTTTTCACTTTCGAGGCGGGCTTGGCTGCTTCTTTGGCGGTGGTTTTAGCCACGGCCTTGGAGGCTGTTTTGGCTGCAGTGGGGGCAGCGGGCTTGACGGGCTTCTCGGACTTTTGAGCAGGCATGGGGCGACCTTAAAACTTCAAAGCAGACGAAAAACAACCAAGCGCCGCAAAACTCCCGGCGCGGGTGCATGACGGAGAAAAATTTTTCTCAGAGGCAAGATGTGTGGGCGAACATTTGGCATGCAACCCTTGCGGTGGAGTGGCCATGTGCGCGGTGGCATCGATGGGGCCGGGTCCGGAGGTATTGCTGTCGCTCTTGCCGAGCAGTTAGCCTTAGATTATAGCCTGGAACGCAGAATTCAAGACCAAAAATGTGATATGGGGCGCCCGCAGGCCCCCAGCGCCGGCTTCATCCTAGGCCGGTGCGCGGCCCTTGCGGGCCAGATCGCTGAGGCGCTGCGCCAGGTCCTGGTAGCGCTTCATGGCTTCGGTGTCGCCGGCCGTCACGGCTTCGACCAGCGCGCTCATCTGGTTCTTGAGCCGGTCGACCAGCATCAGGTCGAGCAGGTTCCGCAGCTCCTGGGCCAGCTCTTCGCCGGGGTTGGTGCTGGTCTCGGGCGCCGCTGCGGCGGGGCCGGCGTCGGGCCGGGCCATGACCTTGGCGGCCAGGGGTTGGAAGGGCAGTTCGCGCAGGTTTTCGCTGAGCACGCCCCAGGGCTGCGGGCCGTCTTCATGCAGCTGGCTTTCCAGCCAGACGAACAGGCTGCCGTGGACACCGGGCAGCTCGCACAACATCGCGTGGTCTTCGTTGCTGAGCTTGTCCCAGGCGGCCGCATGGCTCAGCAGCAGCCGCACCGCGTGGTCGGCGCGGCTGGCCGGCAGCACCCGGCCGCCCTGGCGTGGCG
The DNA here is from genome assembly GCA_028292305.1 of Rhodoferax sp. Classification (GTDB taxonomy): domain Bacteria; phylum Pseudomonadota; class Gammaproteobacteria; order Burkholderiales; family Burkholderiaceae_C; genus Rhodoferax_B. Next base: position 2,282 of record JAQGMQ010000489.1, on the reverse strand, counting down.
GCTCGCTGTTGCGCGGCGGGTATTTGCTGCGCCAGGGCTGGCCATCGCGGCCCAGGCGGGGCTGGCCGCCGTAGTCGCCACCTTGTTTGCGGGAAGGCGTGCCCGAGGCCGGCTTGCCCAGCCACACGTCGGTGAGTTCACGCGCGTTCAGCTGCACCAGCTCGGCGATGTCGCCCAGCAGCTGCCGCTTCAGCGCGCCTTCGGGCATTAGGTTCCAGAGCGGCTTGGCGTTGCTGGCGAAATGCGCGCGGCCTTCCGCCGAGTTCAGGTCGCAGCCCTCGCGCGCGGCGTCGACCAGGAACACGCTGAGCGGCGTGGCCTCGGCCACATACCGCGCGAACGCTTCGCGGCCGAAGGCGCGGATGTAGCTGTCGGGGTCGTGTTCGGGCGGCAGGAACAGAAACTTCACGCTGCGCACGTCGCTGGCGAAGGGCAGGGCGCCGTCCAGCGCCTTGCGCGCCGCGCGTCGGCCAGCGCTGTCGCCGTCGAAGCTGAAGACCACCGAGTCGGTGAAGCGAAACAGCTTCTGTACGTGGTCGGGTGTACAGGCGGTGCCCAGCGTGGCCACCGCGTTGGGGAAGCCCAGCTGGGCCAGCGCCACCACGTCCATGTAGCCTTCGGTGACCAGCACATAACCCGCGTCGCGCAGCGCGTTGCGCGCCTCGAACAGGCCATACAGCTCGCGGCCCTTGCTGAACACCGGCGTCTCGGGCGAGTTCAGGTATTTGGGTTTCTCGTCGCCCAGCACGCGCCCGCCGAAGCCGATGCATTCCCCCTTCACATTGCGGATCGGAAACATCACCCGGTCGCGGAAACGGTCGTAGCGTTTTTCTTCGCCGGTGTTCTCGTCGGGGTTGGTGATGACCAAGCCGCTTTCGGCCAGCAGCGGATCGTCGTAGCTCGGGAACACGCTGGCCAGGTTGCGCCAACCCTCGGGCGCATAACCCAGGCCGAATTGTTTGGCCACCTCGCCCGAGAGGCCGCGGCTCTTCAGGTAGTCGACAGCGCGCGGTGACTGCTTCAGTTGCTTGCGAAACGCCTCGCCGGCGTGCTCGAGCACACCGGTGAGCGTGCTCTGTTTCTGGCGCTGCTCGGCGGCGCGGGCCCGGTCCTGCGGCGACGCGTCGTCTTCGGGCACCTGCATGCCGACTTGCTGGGCCAGATCTTCCACGGTTTCAATGAAGGTGGAACCATTGTGTTCCGTCATGAAGGCGATCACGTCGCCGCCCTTGCCGCAGCCGAAGCAGTGAAAGAATTGCTTGGTCGGGCTGACAGAAAACGAGGGGGACTTGTCGCCGTGAAACGGGCACAGCCCCATGAAGTTGGCGCCGCCCTTCTTGAGCTGCACATAACGCCCGATCACTTCGACGATGTCGACGCGGGCGATCAATTCCTGGATGAAAGTCTGGGGGATGCTCACCGGGCTATTGTCGACTACGTTCTGAACCTGCCCGGCGCCAGCGCAATTACCCCTGCTGGGTCGCGCCGCGCATTTCGGCCCAGATCACCACCGCCAGGCCGGCCAGCACCAGGCCGAGTCCGACGAACGCGCCGGCGCTGGGCTGTTCATGCACCACCCACACGGCCAGCACAAAAGCCGTCAGCGGCTCGGCCAGCGCCAGGGTCACGCCAGTCGCGCCGCTGATGAAACGCAACGCACTGCTGAACAGCAGATAGGCCAGGCCCGTGGCCACCACGCCCAGGTAGCCGACCACCATCCAGCTGGCGCCCGACATGCGCGTCAGCGGGCCTGCCCAAGCCAGGGCCACCGGCACCGCGACCAGCGCCGCCGTGGCGAACACCATCAAGGTCACGGTGGCCGGCGCCGCCTGACGCACCAGCCGCTGGTTGACCAGCGCATAGGCCGCATACGCCAGCCCCGCCGTCAGGCACAGGCCCAGGCCAACGGCATTCAGCTGCACGCCGCCGCTGCCGGCCAACACCATCAGCCCGCCACCGGCCACGGCCAGCAGGGTGCCGACCCACCACACCGGGCGCGGCGCCTGGCCGGCCAGCAGCCACTGCAGCAACCCGGCCCACAGCGGCCCGCTGCCAATGGCGATGGCCGTGCCCACTGCCACGCCACTGGCCTTCACGCCGGCGAAAAAGCTCAGGTTGTACGCGGCCACGCAGCCGCCCGACAGCAGCACCCAGCGCCATGGCATGTCGCGCAGGTCGGTCAACAGTTGGGGACGTGGCTGGGTGAGCAACACGTAGACGAGGAAGAACAGCGCCGACATCGCGAGCCGCAGCGCGCCTACCCATTGCGCGGGCAACTGGGC
>JAQGMQ010000874.1 GCA_028292305.1 Rhodoferax sp. | reverse complement strand
TGGCCATGAACCCTTGCATCGCCGCATCGACATGGGCGCGAAAGGCACGTACCTCGTCGACCGAAGGCCGCGTCAGCAACCCGCGCATCGGCCGCGGATGGCGCGGGCCAAGCGCCTCGTAGTAGGAGTTGAACAGGTAGAAGAACCGCGGATCGTAGGGCTGGTAGCCGGGCACGTGTGGCCGCAGCACCATCGCTTCGAAGAACCAGCTGATGTGGGCCAGATGCCACTTGGTGGGACTGGCGTCGGGCATCGACTGCACACATTGGTCTTCCGCGGAAAGCGGCGCGGCCAGCACCAAGCTATGGGCGCGGACTTCTGCGTAGCGTTGCGCCAGGCCCTGCGCGGATGTGGCGGAAACCGTGGGTGCCGATGGCGCTGATGGCGCTGATGGCACCGAGTGCGCGGGCTCCGCGAATTTGGCGGGCAGTGTGGCAAAAGCCATGCAAGAGTCTCCAAAATGCCTTGAGCGAACCAACCGAACCGGAACATGCCGGCAGATTTCCATGATGGCCGATTTGCGCGGCGGGCGCATGAAACCCGCGGATAGTCCGACCGGGTTGCTTGCCGACGTGATCCCTCTGACCGCCGCCATTGCCACGAAAGCAAGACCATAAGTGCAGTCCGCGGGCCTCGACGTCCTTGGGCCACCGCTTCGACTGCGGGCGGTGACGCCACGGTCTTGCAGGACAAATCCCACAGAACGCCCGGCTTTCGCCGCGCCGGCCTACACCTTTCTCGCCGACTGCGCATTCCTGCCTCGCCGCTGTCACCGTTGGCGACGACCATCGTCGACCTTGCACCGATGTCACAGTCAAAGACAAATTGCGCCGAAATTGTGACGAAATCGAAACGACTAACCGGCTTATACGCGCGGGAATTGCCCGTTGCAATCGCCATTCGACGATACCACCGCCAGCCTGGAGGCCGCATGAACTCAGACCGCATCGCCCATATCGCCCAGCGCGTTCGACATGTCGGGGACGAACCCGATGGTTGCGCCTCGTTCCAACTGGCCAGCGAGCCTGAAAAATGGGTGCAATACGGCGATGGAAAAATCAACGCGGCCTATCCACTGAGCAAACACCCGGCGGCGTTGGTCGCCACCTTGGGCGGCCGGCTGGAAGCCTGGGAATCGGGGTGTTTCGTGACGGTGGCCGACGTGCCGAACGACGCGGTGTTGATCGCGCGATGGGTCGACACCTATTTGCGCTGGGTACTGCAAAGCGGCGCCGACGCGCCCGTGACTTTGCGCCTGTCGCGCTTCAAGGGCGCCGCCGCGCTGGCCTGAGGCGGCCGCGACGGCCAGCAGCCGGCGGTTGAGCGGCCCGCCCGGGGGCCATGGCCGGACTCAGACAACCCCGGTCAATACGAACCCACGATGTTCAGGAAGAACCCCTTGTACGTGTAGCCGAACTTCGTCAGATCGTCGCTGAACGTGGTGAAGTTGTAGCCCACCCCCACCCGCAGGTTCTTGGTGATGTCGCGGTCGATACCGGCCAGCCAGCCTTTGCGCGTGCCGCCGTCCTTCACGTCCAGCATGCGGAATTCAAGCAGAGCGTGCCATTTTTCGGGCAGCTCGTAACGGGCCTGAATACCGCCATAGGTGGTGGCCGAGTCGAACCACTGGCCAGTGCCGCGGCCGAACCGGGCCGAACCGGTGCGGCGTGCGAGCTTCGCGGCAAACTCCCATGGGCGGTCGTATTTGTAGATGCCTTCCACGGAAATGATGTCGGATTTCTGGTCGTAGTCCGAACCGACCTGGTTGATCTGCCCGAGCGTCGCCAGGTCGTACAAGTGGGTGTAGCGGCCCAGCAGCGCATAACGCGCGTCGTCCATCGGCCGCCAGGCAAAACCGCCCACGGCTTCGGTGTATTTGGCGCCTGCCGCGGCGTTGAGCTTGTCGTTGGTGTCGGAGTAATTGAATTTGCCCGAGATGCGCCAGCTTTCGTTCAGCTTGTGGTCGATGCGGTTGGCCAGCACCCATTGCACGCGTTGCTCGGCACCGGTGTCCCGCCGCCATTCGGCCTTGCTGGACCAGGTGGTCTCGGGCGTGGTGTGGCCCCCGGTGACGCTGACCGCGCGCCGGTGCACGTCGCCTGCGCTGCTGGTCAGTTCGCCCTGCTGCAGGGTGTAGCCCAGGTTCCAGCCGGTGGCCGGGTAGAAATCCATTCCGAAGGTATTGGCCAGGCCCTTGCCCGCGTTCGGATCCTTCAGGTATTGACTTTCATTGAACAGATTGGCCTTGTCCGTCAGCCGCCAGCGCTGACCGAGCGTCCAGCCGCCCTGCTGCCGCGGGTTGAAGACGGAATCGTATTCGGTGTTGTCGCTGCTGGCCGTGAACGTGCCGTACACCGTATGGTCCGGTGCCAGCCGGTAATCTGCGTTGACCAGCGCCGCATTGCCGCGGTCGCCGTGGGTGGCTTCGGCGCCCACCGTCGACAGGTTGCTGAACCGGTACTTGGCGCCCACGGTGTAGGCGTTGTTGTCGGCGTATTTGCCGCCGTCGTCGTCCAGTGTCAGCTGCACGATGCCGTAGATGTCGAGGTTGGGCGTGACACGCCGGGTGTATTTGCCCGCGCCCAGCGTGCCGTTGACGTCGCCGGTGGTGCGGCTCTGCGTCACGCGCCGGATCTCGCCGCTGACGGTGTCGTCGTCGGTGGGCCGCCACTGCGCGGTGAACTGGGCCTGGTCCAGCGACTCCCCGCCCCGCTCCACGCGGCTGACCAGGGCATAGATGGACAAGGTGTCGGTGACTTCGCCGCGGGCGTTGACACCGGTTTCGCGCACATCCTGCCCGGTGTCGTTGCGGACCACGGAATACCCGGCGTCGACGTGGCGCCGCCAGGCGAGGCGGTTTTGCTGGTGGTGGCCGCCCACACGGCGATGGTCGCGGTGGAGGTGTTGTTGCCGACGCAATTGGGCGGCACGGCCGCGTCGCAACCACCGGAGTTGTCCAGCACATTGACCGGAGGCGCCGCGGTGGCGGTGTTGCTGGCGGAAGTCGCGCCCATGGCGAATTGAGCCGACAAGGCCAGCCACAGGATGAGGAGCCAGGCGCCGAAGCCTTGCACACCCCGGAACTTTCCGTCTTTTTTCATAGCGATCTGCCCCTCCGCGATGTGCTGATCTTCTGGAAATTCCGAACTTGAAACCTATGGAACAATTTACATACTCTGTAAATTTATGTTTCCACAAGACTAACGCAACAGCAGAAACACAACAAGAGTTCCTTGCGTATTTCTGTTGTTAAAAACTAGATTTCCGTTTTTTGTTTCAGCTTTACATGGGAGAAGGCGTTCCACGAGCGCTGACTTGCACGCATCCCGCACGATGCCGCGCTGGATTATTTTTCTGTCAAGAAATTCGGTAATTTTTCACGCGAAAATAGCGGTACTTGTAGCAAATCTGGCCCGCGACACGTGCTGCGGCGGCATGCCAGGCTGGTTGACGGGACGCGTGGCGACCGCGGGCGACGCAACGCCCGGTCCGGCCGGCGCTGCGGCAACCGGGCAGCCATGCAAGCCAGGGCGGGTAAAATCGACGGAACCAGTCACCCTGCAAAGACTCAAAAAGACAGCCCGCGTGGCTGTCTTTTTTTGCCGTGGCTGAGCGTGACCCTGCGAGACCACCGGCGCCACCGGCCAACAGAGAACCTATGCAAGACCACTACGCGGCCCTGGGCCTTGCCAGCAGCGCCTCGCTGGCCGATATCAAGAAGGCGTTTCGCCAGAAGGCCGCGCAGACCCACCCCGACCGCAATCCGTCGCCCGACGCGGCGCAACGCTTTCGCGCCGTGCAGGAGGCGTACGAAGTGCTCGCGGACGAGGAGAAGCGCAAGACTTATGACGAGAACCGGCGCCGCGGCCTGCTCGACAGCCCAATCGATACGGCCGGGGAAATCTGGCAGAACTACATGAAGGAAGTCCTGAAATGAAACTATCGCGCTACTTTGCCGACCACAGCCCCGCCTACGACGCGGAGATCAACGACCTGCTGTCCGATTCGGAAGGCAAGAACGTGCTGGAAAAGCGCCTGCGCGAGAAGCGCAGCCAGATCGACTTCCTGGTGATGATGATGGAAGAAAGCCCCGAGATGCTGGCGGTGGCCTTCCACCAGGGCTTCCGCTTCACCTCGCCGCGCACCATGGACGACCTGGCCGCCATGCAGCCTGAAAAATTTCCTTCGTGGTTCACGCTGGACGCGGCCATCACGCTGTCGCCCTGGGCCGATGCACTGGCCGACCGCGTGCTGATCGAGCCGGGCGGCGAACGCTTCATGACCGTGGCCGCGGTGCTCGAATACCTGCACACCCGCGTCGACCCGAGCCTGGCCGCCGCTGCAGCGGAAGCCGAGCAGGACGAAGAAGACAACGACCGCGAACAGGGTGACGGCGGCGACGAAGCCGACGAAGGCGAAAACCTGCCGCGCAACCTCGAAGAAGCCGGTGCCGACTGGCTGGCCGAACAAGGCTTCGAGCGCAAGGAATAACAAGGCCCAACTTGGCCCAGCCGGCCTGGCCGACATAGCCTGCAACGACATCCGAGAAGGAACCCCATGCACTACCCTGCCCTGGTCAAAGCCCAAAGCCTGATCCTTGCCGGCGACATCGTCGGCGCCGAAGCCGCGCTGGTCTCGCTGGCCGACGAGGAAGGCGACCACGCGCTCGTCGTGGCCCTCGACAGCTTTCCGCCGAAAGACCTGCTCTCGGTGATCCGCGAATACGACGGCTCGAAATCCTCGGTGCTGAACCTGCTGGTCACGCCGCAGCAGTTCGCGCGCGCCGTGGTCATCGAAAAGCAATACAAGGACCTGACCCACACCCACCTGCGCGGCATGATGAACTCGGTCATCTTCCGTGACGACCAGGAAACCTACACGCCGGTGGACTTCCTGCGCACGGTGGGCGAGACCGACGGCGGCTGCGACGCGCTGGCCGACTACCTGCTCGAGCATTGGGCGCGGGTCGAAAGCTTCATGCGCACCGGCAGCTTCGAGGCCTCGGAAGACGACGGCTCGGTGCTGTCCGAAGCCAACATGATCGCCGCGGCCTACACCAAGCCACGGGTGGATCTGGACGAAGTCACCGACCACGACTGGATGGAATTCAGCTGGCTGCTGCGCACCGAATGCCCCGACATCCTGATCGAGGTGCTGACCATCCTGCGCGCGCGCTTTCGCACCTTCACGGCCGAACAGGAAGCCGAGGACGAGGAAGACGACAGCCACGACGGCGGCCATGTGCCGTTCCGCGAAGGCCACGGCGCGGGTGAAGGTTCGCAGAAACGTCCCGCCGACCCGGACGAAGAATCCGCCATCTGAGCCGCACAAGCCCTCTCACATTCCTGCCCATGTCCACAACTGCTTCCACGGCTTCCACAGTCTCCCTGTTCGACGGCCGGCCCTTCTTCGAGAAGGCGCTGCGCCATGGCGTGCAGACCGGCATCCTGGCGCCGGCCCGGCTCGAAACCATGCACCAGGAAGCCGCCAAGGGCATCGTGCAGATCGCGCGTTATTTCGGCACCGAATACCTGCGGCCCGACCTGGAAAAAGCCCGGGACCGGCTGGTCAACCTGGTGAGCCTGTACCTGGAAGACTCGACCGGTGGCGACCTCAACGAGGCCGCCGGCTCCCTGCGCGAC
>JAQGMQ010000478.1 GCA_028292305.1 Rhodoferax sp. | reverse complement strand
CGATGAATTGATGGCATTGCTGCGCGGAACCGGTTAGGGACCTATACCCGACGCGCCAGCACGTGACGCCCAAAGTGCGTCTCCTGATCGACTATCTCGCGCAATCGTTCCGCGCGCCGCGCTGGCGCGCCGTGGAGCGCGCGCATCGAAAGGCCTGATGGAATCCTTCCTGGTACCGACCGGCGTCGTCGCACTGGCTGAAATCGGCGACAAGACCCAACTGCTCGCGTTGCTGCTGGCCGCGCGCTTTCGAAAGCCGTGGCCGATCATCGCCGGCATCCTGGTTGCAACCGTGGTCAATCACGGGCTGGCCGGCGCGCTCGGCGCCTGGATCGTCGCGGCGGTCGACCCGAAGATCCTGCGCTGGGTGCTGGGGGTCTCGTTCATCGCGATGGCCGCGTGGACGCTGATCCCCGACAAGATCGAAACCGAGGAGTCGCAGTTCGTCGCGCGCTTCGGCGTTTTCGGAGCGACGCTGATCACGTTCTTCCTGGCCGAGATGGGCGACAAGACGCAGATCGCCACGGTGATGCTGGCCGCCAAGTTCAGCGCCTATGCCTGGGTGGTGGCCGGCACCACCTTCGGCATGATGCTGGCCAACGCGCCCGTGGTGTGGCTGGGCGAACGCATGACCCGCATCGTGCCCATCACCATCGTGCACCGCGTGTCGGCCGTCTTCTTTCTGGTGCTCGGCGTGCTGGCGCTGGTCAAGGGCGTCGATCTCGGCTGATGCGAACCAGGTCGATGCGCTAAACTTGCCACTGCGCCGATTTGTTCCAAGCTTGCGGGCGCTTTAGAAATACTGCTAAAGACGACATCCGACCATCTGACCCGGCTTCGTTTTTAGCGATGCCGGGTTTTTTGTTGTTGCCATGTCCCTTATCGCCACACCCCAATCCATGCATTTTGCGGAGCCGCTGGCCCTGCAGAGCGGCGCGTCGATCCGCGCCTACGCGCTGAGCTACGAGACCTACGGCACGCTCAATGCCGACCGTTCCAACGCCGTGCTGGTCTGCCACGCGCTCAACGCCTCGCACCATGTGGCGGGCGTCTATGAAGGCCAGCCGAACAGCGCCGGCTGGTGGGACAACATGATCGGCCCGGGCAAGCCGCTCGACACCGACCGCTTCTTCGTCATTGGCGTGAACAACCTCGGCTCGTGCTTCGGCTCCACCGGGCCGATGCACACCAACCCCGACACGGGTGAGATCTACGGCGCCGACTTCCCCGTGGTCACGGTGGAAGACTGGGTCAACGCCCAGGCGCGTTTGCTCGATGCGCTCGGCATCGACGCGCTGGCCGCGGTGATGGGCGGCAGCCTCGGCGGCATGCAGGCCCTGAGCTGGACGCTGCAATACCCCGAACGTGTGCGCCACGCGGTGGTGATCGCCAGCGCGCCCAACCTCACGGCGGAGAACATCGCCTTCAACGAAGTCGCGCGCCGCGCCATCGTCACCGACCCGGAGTTCCACGGTGGCCACTTCTACCGGCACAACGTGATCCCGCAACGGGGCCTGCGCATCGCCCGGATGATCGGCCACATCACCTACCTCAGCGACGACGTGATGAACGAGAAATTTGGCCGCCAATTAAAGGCCCCCACGCTCCCCGAGGGGGCGCTCGCGCCTAGCGGCGGCCCGTCGGCGCTCGACGCGTCACTGAGGCCATACCTGTACACGACGCAAGACGTCGAGTTCCAGATCGAAAGCTACCTGCGCTACCAGGGCGACAAGTTCAGCGAATACTTCGACGCCAACACCTATCTGCTGATCACCCGCGCGCTCGATTATTTCGACCCGGCCCGCGCTTTCAACGGCAACCTGAGCCAGGCATTGGCCCGCGCCACCTGCAAATTTTTGCTGGTGAGCTTCAGCACCGACTGGCGCTTCTCGCCCAAACGCAGCCGCGAGATGGTGCGCGCGCTGTTGGACAACAACCGCAACCTCAGCTACGCCGAGATCGACGCGCCGCACGGCCACGATGCCTTCCTGTTGGACGACGCGCGTTACACCGGCGTGGTGCGCTCGTACTTCGACAGCGTGGCCAAGGAACTGAGCGCTGCACGGCCGCCCGAAGGCGCTCGCACCGCGGTGCGCAGCACGGAGGTCTCACAGTGAGCGACATGACCACCATTGCATCCATCGCGGCGCTTGTGCCGGTCGGCTCGCGTGTGCTTGATCTGGGTTGCGGCGACGGCGCCCTGCTCGCCCATTTGCAGGCCGCGCGCGGCTGCACCGGCTACGGCGTGGAGATCGCCGACGCCAACGTGCTGGCCTGCGTACAGCGCGGCGTCAACGTCATCCAGCTGAATCTGGACGAAGGCCTGGCCTTGTTCGACGACGCCTCCTTCGACGTGGTGCTGCAGATAGACACGCTGCAGCATCTGCGCAATGCCGAAGTCATGCTGCGCGAAACCGCGCGGGTGGGCCGCATCGGCATCGTCGCCTTCCCCAACTTCGCGCACTGGCCCAACCGCATGAGCGTGTTGCGCGGCCGCATGCCGGTCACCAAACGCCTGCCCTACCAGTGGTACAACACGCCCAACATCCGCGTGGGTACCTACAAGGACTTCGAGGTGCTGGCGGCCAGGAACGGCCTGCACATGGTCGACGGCTTCGGCCTGCAGGAAGGCCGCGAGGTGCGCGTGTTGCCCAACCTGCGCGCCAGCACGGCGGTCTTCAAGTTCAAGAAGAGCTGATGGCGATTGGCCCGGGTGCCAGGCCCCGGGTTCCCACCCGTCCGCAGGCCGCGGCGTTTGGTTATGCTGGCCGCATGCCGATGCCGTTTCTTGTATGACGACCCAGTTCCTGCCCGTGTCCAGCGGCGCCCGCCTGTCCGACCAGGTCGCGCAGCAGCTGGCCGCTGAAATCCACACCGGCCGCCTGTTGCCCGGTGCGCGCCTGCCGCCCGAGGCGCGGCTGGTCGAACAGTTCGAGGTCAGCCGCACCGTCGTGCGCGAAGCCGTTTCTCGGTTGAAGTCGCTGGGGCTGGTCGACTCGAAACAGGGCAGCGGCGTGTTCGTCAGTGCCACGCGCCCCTTCGCGCCGCTGAATTTCGAATCCCACCATGCCGAGAGCAAGACCGCGGTGATCCAGATGGTCGAGGTGCGCCGTGCGCTGGAGGCCGAGGTCGCGGGCCTCGCCGCTGAACGCCGCCGCCTGGTCGACCTGCGCCGCATCCGCCAGACCGTGCGGGCGCTGGACCGGGCCGTGCGCGATGGCGGCGACGGTGTGGAAGAAGACGTCTTGTTCCACCGCGCCATCGCCGATGCGGCGGGCAACCCCTTCCTCATCGGCACGCTCGATTACCTGGCCCAGTTTCTGCGCGGCGCCACACGCGTCACCCGCGCCAACGAAGCCCGCCGCGCCGACTTCATGGAGCAGGTGCTGGCCGAACACGCGGCCATCGTGGCGGCCATCGAAGCCGGCGATGCACCGGCCGCCCGCGCCGCCGCCGCGGCCCACATGGTCAACGCGATTCGCCGCATCGAACTGGCCGATTCGTCGTTCTGGCGGCAGGCCGGCCACCGTCTCGCCGAGCCGCTGGTCAAAGCCCTGCCGCCGACGGCCAGGCGCGCGCGAGCCTGAGTCCAGCGGGTTTGCCCGCGGGTTTGGCAACACCTGAAGTTGTATGATAACCAGTGCAATTCTGGAGACCAACATGAGCAACACAGGCACGCCCATCGGCGTGATCGGCCTCGGCGCGATGGGCGGCGGCATGGCCAGATCGCTGCGCCGCGCCGGCTACAAGGTGCACGTATTCGACGTGCGGCCCGAGGCGGCCGCGGCGTTTGCGGCCGAGGGCGGCGTGGCGTGCGACACGCTCGCGGAACTGGCCGGCGCCTGTGAAGTGATCGTGTCGGTGGTGGTCAACGCGGCGCAGACGGAAGCGGTGCTGTTCGGCAACGACGGCCTGGCCTCGGCGATGCGGGCCGGCAGTGTGTTCGTGATGTGCTCCACGGTGGACCCGAACTGGTCGATCGCCCTCGAAGGCCGTCTTGCCGCACTGGGCCTGCTCTACATCGATGCGCCGATTTCCGGCGGTGCCGCCAAGGCCGCCTCGGGCGAGATGACCATGATGACAGCCGCCAGGCCCGAGGCCTATGCCAAGGCCGGCGACGCCTTGGACGCGATGGCCGCCAAGGTTTACCGGCTCGGTGACCAGGCCGGTGCCGGTAGCCAGGTGAAGATCATCAACCAGCTGCTGGCCGGCGTGCACATCGCCGCTGCCGCCGAGGCCATGGCGCTTGGTTTGCGTGCCGGTGTCGACCCGGCCGCGTTGTATGAGGTCATCACCCACAGCGCCGGCAACAGCTGGATGTTCGAGAACCGCATGGCCCACGTGCTGGCGGCCGACTACACCCCCCTGTCGGCCGTCGACATCTTCGTGAAGGACCTGGGCCTGGTGCTCGACATGGCCCGTGCCAGCAAGTTCCCGCTGCCGCTGTCGAGCACGGCGCACCAGATGTTCATGCAGGCCTCCACCGCCGGTTTTGCCAAGGAAGACGACAGCGCGGTGATCAAGATCTTCCCGGGGATCGAACTGCCCAAGGGCAAAGCCGGGCCAAACTGATGGTCAAGTCCACTCTCAAGATCGGTTGTATTGCCGACGACTTCACGGGCGCCACCGACCTGGCCAACAACCTGGTGCGCGCCGGCATGCGCGTCGTGCAGACCATCGGCGTGCCCGCTGCGCCACTCGACACCGAAGCCGACGCCGTGGTGGTCGCACTGAAGTCACGCACCCTGCCCGCGGCCGAAGCCATTGCCCAATCGCTCGCGGCCCTGGCCTGGCTGCAGGCCCAGGGCGCGCAGCAGATCTACTTCAAATACTGTTCCACCTTCGACAGCACCGCGGCCGGCAACATCGGCCCGGTGGCCGAAGCGTTGATGGACGCGCTGGGCACCGACTTCACCATCGCCACGCCGGCCTTCCCCGACAACCAGCGCACGGTGTTCAAAGGCTACCTGTTCGTCGGCGATGTGCTGCTCAGCGAAAGCGGCATGCGCGACCACCCGCTCACGCCCATGCGCGACGCGAACCTGGTGCGCGTGCTGCAGGCGCAGACCCGGCGCAAGGTCGGTTTGATCGACCACGCGGTGGTGGCCCAGGGCGCCGCCGCCATCACCGACCGCATCGCGTCGCTGCGCGCCGAAGGCGTGGGGCTGGCGGTGGTCGACGCGGTGTCGAACGCGGATCTGCTGCGCCTCGGCCCGGCGCTGAAGGCCATGCCGTTGGTGACCGCGGGCTCGGGCGTGGCCATCGGCCTGCCCGCCAACTTCGGCGTGGCGGCATCCGACACCGCCAGCGTGTTACCTGCTGCGCAGGGTCTGCAGGCCGTGGTGTCGGGCAGTTGCTCGCTGGCCACGAACCGGCAGGTGCAACACTTCATCGCGAGCGGCCGGCCCGCCCGCGCCATCGACCCTTTGCAACTGGCCGCATACGGCGACAAGGCCGTGGCCGACGTGCTCGCCTGGGCCCGCCCGCTGCTGCGGGACGGCCCGGTGCTGGTTTATTCAACCGCCGATGCCGGCGCCATCCAGGCCGTGCAGGGCCGCCTCGGTGCTGCCGAGGCAGGCGCTCTTGTGGAACACCATCTGGCCGCCATCGCACGTGGCCTGGTGGCCGAGTGCGGCGTGCGGCAGCTGGTGGTGGCGGGCGGTGAGACCTCGGGGGCCTGTGTGCAGGCCCTCGGCGTCGCGCAACTGAAGATCGGCGCGCAGATCGACCCGGGTGTGCCCTGGTGCTGGGCGCAGTCGCCAGCCGCTGACAACGCGGGGCTGCACCTAACGCTCAAGTCGGGCAATTTCGGCACCCACGATTTTTTCACCAAGGCGTTCGCGCGGCTGTGATGCCGTCGGCCCGCTGATTCAACCGGTATACCGCCATGCCCCAATTCGCCGCCAACCTCTCCATGATGTACGCCGAGCTGCCCTTCCTCGACCGCTTCGCGGCGGCCGCCAAGGATGGCTTCAAGGCGGTGGAGTTCCTGTTCCCCTACGCCTGGCCCGCCGCTGAAATTGCCGCGCGCCTGGAGGCGAACGGCCTGGCGCTGGCGCTGTTCAACATGCCGCCCGGCGGCACCGACGCGGACTCGATCGCCAAGGCCTGGGACGCGGGCGTGCGTGGCACGGCCAGCCTGCCCGGCATGGAGAGCGAGTTCCGCCGCGGTGTCGGCCTGGCGCTCGATTATCAAAAGCTGTTGCCAAGCCCGCGCATTCACCTGATGGCCGGCTTGATCCCCGCAGGCGGCGACACCGCGGCCATGCGCGCCACCTACGTCGCCAACCTGCGCTGGGCCGCGGCGGCGGCGGCGCAGCAGGGCGTCGACATCCTCATCGAGCCCATCAACACCCGTGACATTCCCGGCTTCTTCCTGAACCGGCAAGACCAGGCCCATGCCGTGGTGCAGGAAGTCGGCGCACCCAACCTAAAGGTGCAGATGGACCTGTACCACTGCCAGATCGTGGAAGGCGACGTGGCCACCAAGATCCGCCAGTACGTGCCCACCGGCCGCGTCGGCCACATCCAGATCGCCGGCGTGCCCGAGCGCCATGAGCCCGATACAGGGGAGGTGAACTATCCGTACCTCTTCGATGTGCTCGACGAGGTGGGCTACACGGGCTGGATCGGCTGCGAATACCGGCCGCGGCGGGGCGGCGAGCCGGGTGGCACTTCGGCCGGTCTGGGCTGGCTGGCCGATGTGTTGAAGCCGCGCGGCAACGCCGGCTGAGCCTGCGCCGAATCAAGCCGACCGGGTAGGCCAGTCGTCCATGGCCGAGAAGGCACTCGCAGTCAACACAGAGATAACTAGTGCCCTCGCTTTGGGCCTTGTTCAGCACTGTCATGGCCGATGCGTAAAAAACACGTCGTGCGCCGACGCGGTCGAACCGCTTCACTGAAAAAGTGTGAAAGTCTTTGCCGAACCGAACCACCTTGGCCGCTGGCACGTCGATGCCGGCGGCTTGTGCCAGCGTATGCAGCACGCCTTCCCAGGCGCCGATGTCGCGGTCATCCAGACCTCGAGCGCTTCGCTCATGGCGCGCTCGCCTTGGTGGCGGGGCCTGCCTTCGCGCCGCGCCTCGCGGGTAGCGCGAGGTCCTGCAGGCGACGACCCAGTTCATCGTCCTTGGCCAATAGCGCGATGTCTTTTTCCAGGCGCAGCACTTCCAGAATCCGCAGGTAGGTGCCAAGCGAAACGGTGGCTTCGCCTTTCTCTGCGCGAAACAGCGTCATGCGGGAGATGCCGGCCCGTGCGGCCACCGTGTCCACCGAGAATTTGCGCCGCAGGCGCGCAGCGCGCAGGCGGTCGCCAAAAGCGGTGAGCAGGCTGGTCTCGGCAGAGAAAAGTGGCGGCTGTGCGGCTGGCATGTATCTCATTTTAGACTAATCAGCCATAAATAGTCTAAAACAAGATACATAACTGGCAGGGAGCGCCTTGCCGCCGAGTCGCGCTACGCCGCTATGCGTCCCGTCCCTCAGATGCGCTGCTGCGTCGCCTCGTCGAACACATGTACCAGGTGCGGTTCGATGTCCAGCGTGACCCGGTCGCCGGGTTTCACCAGCAGCCGGTCGTGCACCAGTGCCTGCACGGGGTGGCCCTGCGCTTCGCAGGTCAGCAGCGTGTCGGCACCGCTGAACTCGACCACTTTCACCTCGCACGGGATGCCGTTGGCGTAGCCAGCCTCGCGCACGCGCAGGTGTTCGGGCCGCAGACCGAGCACGACGCGCCGTTCGGACAAGGCGGAAATCTGCTCGCCCAGCGCGATGTGCCCACCAGCGTCCGGCGTGGCGCCGGTGCCCACGGCCAGGCCCGGTACGAGGTTCATCGACGGCGAGCCGATGAAGGTGGCAACGAAGGTGTTGCAGGGGTGGTCGTACAGGTGCGCCGGCGTACCGATCTGCTCGACCAGGCCGTCGCGCAGCACGATGATGCGGTCGGCCATGGTCATGGCTTCGATCTGGTCGTGGGTCACGTAGATCGAGGTGGTCTTCAGCCGCTGGTGCAGTGCGCGGATCTCGGTGCGCATCTGCACGCGCAGCTTGGCGTCGAGGTTCGAAAGGGGCTCGTCGAACAGGAACACCTTGGGGTCGCGCACCATCGCCCGGCCCATGGCCACGCGCTGGCGCTGGCCACCCGAGAGCTGGCGCGGCAGCCGGTCGAGCAGCTTGTCGAGCCCCAGGATCCTGGCCGCGCCGGCGACCTTGCTGCCGATGGTGCTTTTCTCGGTGCCGGAGATCATCAGGCCGAAGCCCAAGTTGTCGCGCACCGTCATGTGTGGGTACAGCGCATAGGTTTGGAACACCATCGACACGCCGCGCTCCTTCGGCGCCAGGCCGTTGACGACGCGGTCGCCGATGCGGATCTGGCCGGCGGCCGGGTCGTCCAGCCCGGCGATCATGCGCAGCAGCGTCGACTTGCCGCAGCCGCTCGGGCCGACGAACACGGCGAATTCGCCGTCGCCGATGGCGATGTCCACGCCCTTGATGACGCGGGTGTCGCCGAAGTTTTTTTCGATGCCGGATAAGGTGACTGATGCCATGGAAGTTTTCTTAGGTTCTCTATCTGAATAAGCGAATCAGCCGCCCTTGACGCCGCCAGCGGTGAGGCCACCGACGATTTCCTTTTGAATGACCAGCGTGAGCAGCAACACCGGCAGCGTGACCAGCAATGCCGCCGCGGCCAGCGGGCCCCAGGCGATCTGCTCGAACGTCAGCACGTTGTAGATGGCCACGGGCAGCGTGCGCGTCTCGCGGCCGGCCAGCACTGCGCCGAAGATGAAGTTGTTCCACGAGAATATGAAAGCCAGGATGGCGGCCACCGTGATGCCGGGCCGTGCCAGCGGCAGCGCGATGTGGCGGAAGCGCTGCCAGGGCGAGCAGCCGTCGACCACGGCAGCTTCTTCCAGCTCGTTGGGCAGGGTTTCGAAATAGCCCGAGACGATGTAGACCGTGATCGGCACCGTGATCACCAGGTGGGTGATGATGACCGGCGCCAGCGTGCCGGTCAGGCCCAGCGCCTGGAACAGCGTGAACAGCGGGATCAGGAAACTGATGGCCGGCGTCATGCGCGCGATCATGATCACCATCAGCAGCTTCTTCGCCTTCAGCCGCGCGATGCCGTAGCCCGCGGGCACGCCGATCAGCAGCGCAATACCCGTGGCCAGGCCCGACACCACGATGCTGTTCCACAGGTACAGCCCGATCGAGTTCTGCTCGAACACCTGGATGAAGATGGCCAGCGTGGGCGACGAGGGGATGAACACCGGCGGATAGGCCAGGTTGTCGACGTCGTTCTTGAACGCCAGCGACAGCATCCACAGGAAGAAGCTGATGGCGGGCGACACCAGCAGCAGCACACACACGCCGAGCAGCAGTTTGTCGAGGGTCTTTTTCATGGTGTTGCGGCGCGGCTCACTCGTAGTATTTGGAACGTTCGCGCAGCCAGAACAGCAGCATCGACAAGGCCACCACCAGCACGAAGAACACCACCACAACAGCCGATGACTTGCCGATCTGGTAGAACGAAAACGCCTGCAGGTAGAGGTAGATGTTGATCGTCTCCGACGCCGTGCCCGGCCCGCCCTGTGTGATGACGTAGATGGTGTCGAAGGTCTTCAGCGCATCGATCATGCGCACCACGCCGGCCACCAGGATGAACGGCAACAGCATCGGCAGGGTCACGTAACGGAAGGTCTGCCAGCGCGTGGCGCCTTCCATCAGCGCGGCCTCGAAAGGGTCGGCCGGCAAAGACGCCATGCCGCCGAGCACGATCAGCATCACCAGCGGCGTCCACTGCCAGATGTCGACCATCACCAGGCAGGCGATGGCCAGGCGCGGCGAATACACCCATTCGCTCGGGCCGATGCCGACCAGCGACAGCAGGTAGTTGAGCACGCCCTGCTGTGGGTGGAACATCATCACCCACACCAGCGCGATCGCCACCGGCGTGGCCATCATCGGCAGCACGAAGGCGCCGCGCAGAAAGCCGCGCATCGGGAACTCCTGGTGGAACACCAGGGCCGCGGCCGTGCCCAGCACCAGCGGCGCGGCCACGGCCAGTGCCGTGAAGATCAA
>JAQGMQ010000466.1 GCA_028292305.1 Rhodoferax sp. | reverse complement strand
ACCCCAATGCGCCACTGCGGGCCATGATCATCGACAGCTGGTTCGACACCTACGTCGGCGTGGTCATGCTGGTGCGCGTGGTCGATGGGCGTCTGGGCCGCGGCGAACGTTTCAAGATGATGGCCTCGGAGGCCGTCTACAACGCCGACAACCTCGGCGTGTTCACCCCAAGCAGCCAGCCGCGCGAATCGCTCGAAGCCGGTGAAGTGGGTTTCATCATCGCGGGCATCAAGGAGCTGCAGGCCGCGAAGGTCGGCGACACGGTCACGCTCGAGAAGAAGCTGCCGAACAATTTGGGCCCGGCCACGCAGGCGCTGCCCGGCTTCAAGGAAATCCAGCCGCAGGTTTTTGCCGGCCTGTACCCCACCGAAGCCAGCGAATACGACTCGCTGCGCGACGCGCTTGAAAAGCTCAAGCTCAACGACGCCTCGTTGCACTACGAGCCCGAAGTCAGCCAGGCGCTGGGCTTCGGCTTTCGTTGCGGCTTCCTTGGTTTGCTGCACATGGAGATCGTGCAGGAACGGCTCGAGCGCGAGTTCGACCAGGACCTCATCACCACCGCGCCCAGCGTGGTCTACCAGGTAATGAAGAGCGACGGCGAAGTCATGATGGTCGAGAACCCGTCGAAGATGCCCGACGTCGGCAAGATGGCCGAGATCCGCGAACCGGTGGTCACCGTGCACCTGTACATGCCGCAGGAATACGTGGGCGCGGTCATGACGCTGGCCAACCAGAAACGCGGCATCCAGATGAGCATGGCCTACCACGGCCGTCAGGTCATGCTGACCTACGAGATGCCGCTGGGCGAGATCGTGCTCGACTTCTTCGACAAACTGAAGTCGGTGAGCCGCGGCTATGCGTCGATGGACTACAGCTTCCTTGAATACCGCGCGTCGGACGTGGTGAAGGTCGACATCCTGCTCAATGGCGAGAAGGTCGACGCGCTGTCGATCATCGTGCACCGCTCGCAGTCGCAGTACCGCGGCCGCGCCGTGGTGGCCAAGATGCGCGAGATCATTTCGCGGCAGATGTTCGACGTGGCGATCCAGGCGGCCATCGGGGCCAACATCATCGCCCGTGAGACAATCAAAGCCCTTCGCAAGAACGTTCTGGCCAAGTGCTACGGCGGCGATATTTCGCGCAAGAAGAAGCTCCTCGAAAAACAAAAAGCCGGTAAAAAACGCATGAAGCAAATTGGCTCGGTGGAAGTGCCGCAAGAGGCTTTCCTGGCCATTCTGCAAGTGGAAGACTGATGCAAATCCTGACCTCGATAATTTTGGCGGCCTTCGTGGGCTACGCCGGCGCCTGGTATTTTGGCCACCTCGAAGGCAACTTCGCCTTGCTGCTGTTCATGGCCACCGTGGTCACCGGCCTGTACTGGCTGGCCGAACACTTCTACTTCGCGCCGCGCCGCAACAAGGCCGCGGCCTCCCTTGAAGCCGACTTCGCACGGCGCCAGGGCGAGCTCAACAAAATGGGCATCAACCAGGTCGACAACCCCACAGCCGAAGCCCGCAGCCGCATCCTCGCGCAGCCCTGGTGGCTCGATTGGACGGCGGGTTTGTTTCCGGTGATCCTGATCGTGTTTTTGCTGCGCTCGTTCCTGTTCGAGCCGTTCAAGATTCCATCGGGCTCGATGATCCCCACGCTTCTGGTGGGCGACCTGATTCTGGTCAACAAATTCCATTACGGCATCCGCCTGCCGGTGCTCAACACCAAGATCACGGAAGGCACCAAGCCCCAGCGCGGCGACGTGATGGTGTTCCGCTACCCACCCAAGCCGAGCCTGGACTACATCAAGCGCGTGGTCGGCGTGCCGGGCGACGAAGTGGCCTACCTGAACAAGCGCCTGACGATCAATGGGCAAGTGATCCCCACCACCTCGGTGCCCGAGTTCTTCGACGAAGACAGCATGCGTTACTTCAAGCAATACGAGGAGAAGCTGGGCAATCAGCCGCACCGTTTGCTCAACGACGACGAGCGCCCGGCCTTCGTGCCCGGCGTGGACGATTTCGCGTTCAAGCAGAACTGCCGCTACACCGTAGAAGGCGTGACCTGCAAGGTGCCCGAAGGCCAGTATTTCATGATGGGCGACAACCGCGATAATTCGCTCGATTCGCGCTACTGGGGCTTCGTGCCGGACAAGAACATCGTCGGCAAGGCGTTCTTCATCTGGATGAATTTCAGCAGCCTGAAGCGCATCGGGGCGTTCCATTAATTCAATCGCTAGAGCACAAAGGTCCGTATGAACTATCCGCTGAAAGCCAAGCAGCGCGGCGTCTCCTTTCTGGGCCTGGTCGTCATGGTGGCGCTCGGCGTGTCGATCTTCATCGTCGGCGCCAAGGTAGTGCCTACCGTCATCGAGCACCAGGCGATCCTGAAGGCCATCGAAAAAGCCAAGACGGGCAACACCGTGCCCGAAGTGCGCACCATTTTCGACAAGGCCGCCACCATCGACGACATCTCGTCGATCAGCGGCAAGGACCTGGACGTGAGCAAGAACGGCGACAAGGTCGTGGTCACGTTCGCGTACAACAAAGAGATCGAATTGTTCGGCCCGGCCTTCCTGCTGATCAAATACACCGGACGCACCAAGTAGCGTGAACGACGGACTTTTGGCGCTGCAGCAGCGTCTGCAGCATGTCTTCAAGGACCCGAAGCTGCTGGTGCGCGCCACCACCCACCGCAGCTTTTCGGCCGACCACAACGAGCGGCTTGAATTCCTCGGCGACTCGGTGCTGAACCTGGCCGTGGCCAGCCTGCTGTACACGCGGCTCAGCGCCTTGCCCGAGGGCGATCTGTCGCGCGTGCGGGCCAGCCTCGTCAAGCAGGACACGCTGCACCCACTGTCGGTCGACATGGGCCTGCCGGCCGTTTTGCGGCTGGGCGAAGGCGAGGCCCGTTCCGGCGGCAGCAAGCGGCCGTCGATCCTGGCCGACGCGCTGGAGGCGGTCATCGGCGCGGTGTACCTGGACGCGGGCTACGCCACGGCCGAGGCGCTGGTGCACCGGTTGTTCAATGCGGTGGAAATCAACGCCCAACTGGCCGCCACCGCCAAGGATTCGAAGACCGAACTGCAGGAATGGCTGCAGGGCCGCAAAATGAAGCTGCCCGCCTACCGCGTGGTCAGCACCCTGGGAGCCGCGCACCGCCAGACCTTCGATATCGAATGCGAGATCGTCGAGCTGGGGCTGGTCGAGCGCGGCATTGGCGGCTCGCGCAGCGCCGGCGAACAGGCGGCCGCATCCGCCATGCTGGCTAAATTGAACTCCAAGCGCTAATCTCTCAGGTGAAGGCCCCCATGAATCCGACCGACAACAACCCACCCGACGCTTCTGCTGAAGCTTCCCCCGACGCCGACCTGCCCGAGTCGGAAGACAACGCGGCTGCGCCTGAAGACCAGGCCAGCGCGCTCGAAGGCATGCTCTCGGCGCTGAAGAAGGCGCCCGCCGACGGCGTGCCCGTGACCGATCCGCGCTGCGGCCTGATCGCCATCGTCGGCAAGCCCAACGTCGGCAAGTCGACGCTGCTGAACGCCCTGGTGGGCCAGAAAATCAGCATCACCTCGCGCAAGGCGCAGACCACGCGCCACCGCATCACCGGCATCAAGACCCGCGGCGCCACGCAGTTCGTGTTCGTCGATACGCCGGGCTTCCAGACGCACCACAACAACGCGCTGAACCGCTCGCTCAACAAGACCGTGCTGGGCGCGGTGGGCGATGTCGACCTGATCCTGTTCGTGGTGGAAGCCGGCAGCTTCACGCTGGCGGATGCCAAGGTACTGTCGCTGTTGAAGCAGGACATCCCGGTGCTGCTGATCGCCAACAAGCTCGACAACATCCACCGCCGCGGCGACATCGCGCCCTGGCTCAAGTCCATGCACGAGCGCCACGCCTTCGCCGAGTTCGTGCCGATGTCGGCCAAGAACGCCAAGGACGTAGAGCGCCTGTACGACATCTGCGCCAAGTACCTGCCCGAACAGGCCTGGTGGTATGCCGACGATGAACTCACTGACCGCAGCGAGAAATTCCTCGCCTCCGAGACCGTGCGTGAAAAGCTGTTCCGGCTGACGGGTGACGAGTTGCCCTACACCTCGACCATCGTCATCGACAAGTTCGAAGAAGAGCCGCCGCAGAAGAAGGGCCAGAAGCGCCTGCTGCGCATCGCCGCCACCATCGTCGTCGAACGCGACGGCCACAAGGCCATGGTGATCGGCGACAAGGGCGAACGCATCAAGCGCATCGGCATGGAAACGCGGGTCGAGCTCGAGAAAGCGCTCGACGCCAAGGTCTTCATCGAGATGTGGGTGAAAGTGCGCTCCGGCTGGGCCGACGACGAAGCCCGTGTTCGCTCGTTCGGTTACGAGTGACCGGGAACGTCCTTGCCTTGTCCCCTTGCCCGTTTGGGGAGAGTGCTGGGGGGAGGGCTTGGTTGAAGGGACAGCGGCGCTGGAACTTCCATCGGTAGGATCAAGTCCAGCATGGTCACCAGACGCACCCACGAAGAACCCGCCTACGTCCTGCACCGCTACGACTGGAGCGAGTCGAGCCTGATCCTCGACGTCTTCACCCGCCACCAGGGCCGGGTGGCGCTGGTGGCCAAGGGCGCGAAGAAGCCGACTTCCAATTTCCGCCCGATCCTGTTGCCACTGCAGCCACTGCGCGTGAGCTTCGGCGGCGACGCGGAAATCCGCAACCTCAGGGGTGCGGAATGGGTCGGCGGGCACGTGATGCCGACGGGCGATGCCCTGCTGTCGGGCCTGTATCTCAACGAGCTGCTGATGCGCCTGCTGGCCCGCGACGACCCGCACCAGACCTTGTTCGACGCCTACGCCGCCGTGGTGCAGGTGCTGGCGTCGGAACACGGCGAGGCGCTGGAGCCGGCGCTGCGGGCCTTCGAGCTGCTGCTGCTGCGCGAGATCGGCTTGCTGCCTTTGCTCGACGCGCAGACCCTGACCATGGAGCCGCTGGCGCCAGACGAACGTTACAGCCTGGTGCCCGAGGGCGGCCTGCGGCAGAGCCATGCGGACGAGCGGGCCAGCCTGTCGGGCGCGCAATGGCGGTCGCTGCAGCGCGGCCTGGACGACGGCATGCCGTTCCTGGCCACGCTGCGGGCCTGTGCCGAGGTGGCCAACGGCCTGAAGCCGCAATTGCGGGCCCTGCTGCACTACCATTGCGGTGTGGCCACGCTGCACACGCGTCGGCTGATGATCGACCTCCAAGGCCTCTGACTTCGCCAGGTTACAACCCATGCCCACCACCGCTCACACCGCCCCCACCGCCCTCTCCGTGAACATCAACAAGGTCGCGCTGGTGCGCAACACCCGCCACCTCGGCATCCCGAGCGTGACGCGCGCCGCCACGTTGTGCCTGGAGGCCGGCGCCCACGCCATCACCGTGCACCCGCGGCCGGACGAGCGCCACATCCGCGCCAGCGACGTGCCCGAGCTGGCCGCGCTGATGCAGCAGTGGCCCGGCCGCGAGTTCAACATCGAAGGCAATCCGTTCCAGAACCTGATGGACTTCATCCGCGCCGTGCGGCCCACGCAATGCACCTTCGTGCCCGATGGCGAAGACCAGTTCACCAGCGACCACGGCTGGAACCTGGCGCAGGACGCCGACCGGCTGCGCCCGCTGATTGAGGAAGCCCAGTCGCTGGGTGTGCGCGTGAGCCTGTTCATGGACCCGCAGCCCGAAGCCATGGCCGCGGCCAAGGCGGTGGGGGCCGACCGCGTCGAGCTCTACACCGAGACTTTTGCCAGCGCCTTCGGTACGCCGCGCCGGGCCGAAGTGCTCGACCAGTTTGCCCAGACCACGCACGCCGCAGTCGCCATCGGCCTGGGCGTGAACGCCGGCCACGACCTGAGCCGCGACAACCTCACGGCGTTCCTGCGGGCCTGCCCGGGTGTGCAGGAAGTGTCGATCGGCCACGCGCTGATCGCCGATGCGCTCGAACTCGGCTATGCGGCCACGGTGCGCGACTACCTGCGCTGCATCGCCGCGGCGGCGGCCTGAATCCGGTGCCGCCATGGTCTACGGCATCGGCACCGACATCTGCGACATCCGCCGCATCCGCGCCAGCCTGGCGCGCCACGGCGACCGCTTCGCCGAAAAGATACTGAGCGAAGCCGAACTCGCCGTCTGGCGCAAACGCGGCGCCCGTTGGCCCGAGCGCGGTGTGCGTTACCTCGCCACGCGTTTCAGCGCCAAGGAATCCTTTAGCAAGGCCGTCGGCCTGGGGATGCGCATGCCGATGACCTGGCGCCTGTGCGAGATCGCCAACCTGCCGAGCGGCCAGCCGGTGATCGTGCTGCACGGCGGCCTGAAGGAGTGGTTCGAAGCGCAGCAACTCAGCGCTCTGGTCACCGTGACCGATGAAACCGATTACGCCGCGAGTTTTGTCGTGGTGGAGAAAAACCAATGAACCAACACGCGCCCGTTGTCCTCGATATTGCCGGCACCAGCCTCACCGCCGCCGACCGCCTGCGCCTGGAGCACCCACTGACCGGCGGCCTGATTTTGTTCGCCCGCAACTGGCAGAGCCGCGCACAGCTCACTGCCCTGTGCGCCGACATCAAGCAGGTGCGGCCGGACGTGCTGGTCTGCGTCGACCACGAAGGCGGCCGCGTGCAGCGCTTCAAGACCGACGGCTTCACCCACTTGCCGCCGATGCGCACGCTGGGCGCGCTGTGGATGCAGGACGCGATGAAGGCCACGAACGTGGCCACCGCTTGCGGCTACGTGCTGGCGGCTGAGTAGCGTGCTTGCGGTGTCGACTTCAGCTTCACGCCGGTGATCGACCTGGACTATGGTGAAAGTCGCGTCATCGGCGACCGCGCTTTCCACAGCGACGCCCGCGTGGCGGCGTTGCTGGCCAAGAGCCTGATGCACGGCCTGCTGACCGCCGGCATGGCCAATTGCGGCAAACATTTCCCCGGCCACGGCCATGTGCGCGCCGACTCCCACACCGAGATGCCGGTCGACCGGCGCAGCCTGAAGGCCATCCTGGCCGACGACGCCGCGCCATACGGCTGGCTCAGCACCACGCTGTCGAGCGTGATGCCGGCGCATGTCGTCTACCCGAAGGTGGACGAGCGGCCGGCCGGGTTCTCGGCGCGCTGGCTGCAGGACATCCTGCGCGGGCGGCTCGACTTCCATGGCGCCATCTTCAGCGACGACCTGAGCATGGCCGCGGCCCGCCGCATCAATGGCCGGGACGTCGGTTATGCCGACGCGGCGCTGGCCGCGCTGCAGGCCGGCTGCGACATGGTGCTGCTGTGCAACCAGAGCGTGGGGAATGGCGAGGCGGTCGACAGTCTGTTGTCGGACCTGGCCGAAGCGCAGATCAAGGGCCGCTGGCAGCCCGACGAGGCCTCCGAAGCGCGCCGCCGCGCCTTGCTGCCGACCACGCCCGCGCCCGATTGGGACAACCTGATGACGCAGCCCGCGTACATCCAGGCGCTGTGGCTGGTGCCCTAATCGGGCATCGGCGGCGCGAGCGGTGCCGCGGCCGGCATGGGCTGCGCTTCGCTCGGCGCTGAGGTGTAGCTGGCCGGCACGCGCGGATGCGGCGCGTCACGCCAATGGCGCACGATGCGCTGGAACACCAGCGTGTTCGGTACCTGCAGCCGGGCGCCGGCTTCGGGCGCGTCCAGGTCTTCGAGCGTGGTGAACAACATGTTGATCTCGATCACACGGCCACGCGCTCCCGGCTTTTCAGCGCTGTCGATGATCTCGATGTAGTCGCCCAGCCGGTAGGGCCGCATGGTGAAGATCAACAGCGCGCAGAAGAAGTTCGACAGCACGCTCCACACCGCGAAGAAGGCCACGGCGCCCACGGCCGCGAAGCTGGAGAACGCCGTCCACAACACGGTCGCCGACACGCCCAGCCGCTCCAGGATCATCAGAAACGCGCCGGCAATGATGAGCCAGCGCACCACGCCGCTGATCGGCATCATCACTTCCACCGGCCAGTGGTAGCGCCGCACGGCGCGCCACAGCAGACGGCGCAGCGTGTGGTGCAGCAGCATGGCCACGATGACGACCAGCAGGATCTGCAGGCCGGGCACGATGATGTCGAGCCAGTCGTGGCCCCAGACCGGGATGTAGGCTTTGATGCGGTTCATGGCGCGGGCGCGGCACCGGGGCCGGAGCGGGCGCCCCGGCCTGGTGCCGGCATGTTCAGCTTTCCCGGCGCAGGGCGGGGAACAGGATCACGTCGCGGATGCTGGGGCTGTCGGTCAACAGCATCATCAGGCGGTCGATGCCGATGCCGCAGCCGCCGGTGGGCGGCATGCCGTATTCGAGCGCGCGCACGAAGTCGTGGTCGTAGAACATGGCTTCGTCGTCGCCGCTGTCCTTGGCGCTCACCTGCGCGTTGAAGCGCGCGGCCTGGTCCTCGGCGTCGTTCAACTCGGAGAAGCCGTTGGCCACTTCGCGGCCGGTGATGTAGTGCTCGAAGCGCTCGGTGATGCGCGGGTTGCTGTCCGAGGCACGAGCCAGAGGCGACACCTCGACCGGGTGGTCGACGATGAAGGTCGGCTCCCACAGCTCGTGCTCGACCTTCTCTTCGAACAGCGCGAACTGAAGCTGCGCCAGCCCCCAGTGCGTCGGCGCTTCCTTGCCCAGCAGCTTGAGTTGCGAGCGCA
>JAQGMQ010000465.1 GCA_028292305.1 Rhodoferax sp. | reverse complement strand
GCAGATAGGCTTCCTGGACCACGTCGTCCGCGCTCTGGGCGTCGCGCAGCAGCCAGCGCGCCAGGTTGTAGGCGGCTGGCAGATGCGGCAAGGCGCGGGCCTCGAAGTCGGCGGAGGAAGCGGCGTGGGTCAATCGGTTTCCGGTCGGGTTGAAAGCCGGCACATCAAGCTAAGACGTTGAAGGCGCATTTTTATTCCATCTGTTTCAAATGTCGACCCGCAGGCAAGGGTAAGAGGCACGGCGGAATAACCGGGCCACCGGCCGCGTCATGCACAGGGGGCCATCCAGACATCCACCCCGCGCGCCCACCACCGGAGGTTTCCATGCACCTGTACCACCACCGTTCTCGCGCCATCGGCGCAGCCGCCCTGCTGGCCGCACTCTGCGGTCTTTCCAGCGCGCTCCAGGCCGCCGGCCCGAAAGCCTATGTCGGCAACTTCAAGGACAACACCGTCAGCGTGCTGGACATCGGCGCCGGCACGGTGCTGGCCACGGTGCCGGTGTCGGCCGGGCCCGACGGCACCGTGGTGGTGCCGGGGGGCGGGCCGGTGTTCGTCAGCGGCGCCAGTGCCAGCACACTCAGCGTGATCGACAGCGCCAGCGACACCGTGGCCCAGACGGTCGAGGTCGGCAAGGGGCCGCAGGGCCTGGCGCTCACGCCCGACGGGCAGACCCTGCTGGTGGCCGTCAACGGCGACGACCGGATGGCCTGGTTGTCCGTCGCCTCGCGCCAGGTGCTGGGCAGCGTGGCGGTGGGCAAGCCGCACACCATTGCCGTGCATCCCGACGGCACGCGGGCCTATGTGTCGTCGCAGCAGCCCGGGCATTTCGCCCTGGTCGAGATCGACCTGCGGACCAAGGTGGTGACGGCCACGCTGCCGCTGGACAAGGCCCCGCGCGACCTGGAGTTCAGCGCCGACGGCAAGGCCCTCTACGTCACGCTGGCCGGCGTGGCCGCGGTGCAGGAATGGGACCCGGCGCAAAACCGCATGGTGGCGCAGATCGCGACCGGCCCGTCGCCGCACCTGGCGCACCACTTCGCCGGCATGGCGTTCGGCGTGGTGGTGGTGCAGGGCCCGGGCGAAGTCCAGCTGTTCGACCCGGCAAGTCACCAGGCGTTGCGCAGCATTGCCGTGGGCCAGCAGCCGCACTGGATGGACCGCGGGGTGGACAGCAACCAGTTGCTGGTCAGCAACGAAGGCTCGAACAGCGTCAGCATCGTCGACCTGGCCTCGGGCCAGTCACGCACCGTGGCGGTGGGCAACGCGCCGCGCAAGATCGCCGTGCAGCACCCTGCCGGCCAGGTCGGGGCCGTGCCCGTCGCCATTGCCGATTTCAACTTCGCGCCCGTGGAGACGCTGGCGGTGGTGGGCCAGACCGTGACCTGGACCAACCGCGACGGCGCGCCGCACGGCCTGGCCTTCCAGGACGGCGCGGCGGGCAGCGACCTGCTGTTGCCCGGGCAAAGCTTCAGCCGAAAATTCGACGGGCCGGGCAGCTTCGACTACGTGTGTTCGGTGCACCCGTACATGACGGGCAAGGTGGTGGTGGGCGCGCGTTGAACACCCGGGTTGCACGCCCGCCAAACACGCGTCGCGTCCGGCCCTTCACGAAAGTTATGCCGAAAAATCACGCCAAAAGCAATGCCGAAAGTCAGTCGAAGAGATCGGGGTCGCTCCGGCATACCGCGTCGTAGATCGGCTGGAAGTGCAGCCAGGCGGCGAAGGGTGTGCCGAGGTGTTTGCTGGAATGCGCAGCAGCCTCCGTGCCGATCAGTTTCAGCGGACTGCCGGTCGCCTCCGCCTTCAGCTGGATCTCACAGGCGCGCTCGGCCGCGATGAACCACCACGCGGCCTCGTCGACGCTCTCTCGCCCCGCGGCAAACAGGCCGTGGTTCTGGTGAATCACGATCTTGTTGTCGCCAAACGCCGCCGCGACGGCGTGGCCTGCCTCTCGCTCCACCACCACCGCGCCCGCCTGTTCCGCGACCAGGGCATGGTCGCTGTAGAAGCTGGCGGCCGTCTGGGTGATGGGATCGAGTTTGCGGCCCAGCGCCGCCCAGGCCATGCCATGCGTCGTGTGGGCATGGCACGAGGCAAGCACGTGGGGATGGGCCTCGTGGATCGCCGCGTGCAGCACGAAGCCGGCCCGGTTCACGGCGCGCCGACCTTCAAGCACCGTGCCGTCATGGTCCACCAGCAGCAGGTCCGACACCTTGACATTCGCGAAATCCAGCGCGAACGGATTGGTCCAATAACAATTGAGGCGCTCGGGATCGCGCACGGTGATGTGCCCCGCAAAGCCATACTCATAACCGAACCGCGCAAACACGCGGCAGACGGCCGCAAGGCGCTGCTTGCGGTGCAAACGTTCCTCTTCAAAATTCGAAAAAACGGGTGGCTTGGGAAAGATCAGGCTCGCCTGATCCGGCTGGTACACAGAACGCTTGCTCACTGAGGGTCCTTGGGTCTGAGGCAAATTTGCCTGACCGCGAGTCTAGGAATTCGCACCGTGCGCCGCCAATCACTTTTTGCCGGCAGGCCATAAATTCAGATGATGGCTGTGGCGCCCGGTTGGCTGCTCGCAAAGTCGGCGCGCAAGCGCACCAGGAACTCTTCCAGCACCCTCGAACGCGGTGCGGTCTTGTGCAACAGCAACATCGTTTGCAGTTCGATGCGTGGCGTCAAAGGCTTGGCCAGCAGGCCGGTCAGCGGCATTGCATCAAGCAGATCGAGTTCCACCAGGGCCACGCCGGCGCCCTGGTACGCCAGCGCCATGCCGGTGATCGACAGGCCCACGTGCACCGCGATCTTCGGCACCACACCGGCCTGCGCAAACACGCGGTCGACATAAGGCCGCAGCAAGGCCTGTGGCAGGTAGGTGATCAGCGGGTAGGCGGCCAGCGTGTGTACGTCGACACCGGCATGCGCCGCGAGCGGGTGGTCGTCGCGCATCACGCAGCCGATCTCGTTCACGCCCAGCACCTCGGTGGCCACTTCGCCGTGTTGCACCGGGCCATAGGCAACGCCGATTTCGGCTTCGCGGCTGGCGACCCTGTCGAGCACCAGCGGCGACGCCAATGCCTGCAGTGTGACGTTGGTGCCAGGGCGGTCGCCGATGAATTGCGCCACCAGGCGGGCCATGCGGCCATTCGCGACCGGCGAGGTGGCGGCGATGGACAGGCTTCCGAGGCGTCCACCGGCGAGGTCTTGCGACAGGCGGTCGATGGCTTCGAGCCGCGAAAATATGTCGCTCACATCCGGCATCAGCGCCAATGCTTCGGGGGTGGGTTGCAGCCCGCCGCCGACCCGCAGGAACAGCTTCATCTGCAGCCGACTCTCCATGTGCTTGAGCACCGAACTCACGGCCGGCTGCGTGACGTTGAGCATGCGTGCGGCCGCCGTCACGGAGCCGGTGCGCATGATGGCGTGGAAGACTTCGATGTGTTTGAGATTGATCACGTGGGGGCTTGGGTGGCCAGCCAATTATCCCCCGCACGGCAATGCACCGGATTGGCGCATTCGGCCGCCGGGCCTGTGTTTTCGATGCAGGAGATCGCACTTCTTTCGGGCATCAATCCTGCTGATGGGGTTCTTCGAATTTGTGATTGGCGGGCGGTCCATCGGCACAAATAGACTGCGCCCAGCAAGGTCTTCGAGACGTCGGGGTTTTGCGTGAATCGATCTGTCCTGCTTCTTGCCTCGCCTTCAACACAGTGGCGAATCAACACTCGTCGTAATGGAAAATTCAATGAACAAGCTCTTTCTCAGCCGTCTGCTTTCGATCGCTGTCGCCTCGTTGGCGGTCTCTGCCGGGCCGACGGCCATCGCGCAGGAGAACAGCGGCAAAACCGTGCGGATCGTGGTTCCGTTCAGTGCCGGCAGCCAGACGGACGCCATTGCCCGCATGATCTCCAAGCCGATGTCGGACTACCTCAAGCAGCCGGTCATCGTGGAAAACCGACCGGGCGCCGCCGCCACCATCGGCGCCCAGGTGGTGCTCAACGAACCCGCCGAAGGCAACACCTTGCTGTTCGTGTCGTCGGCCTATGCGGTGCTGCCCTCGTCGGGCATCAAGCTGCCGTATGACCCGACGAAGGATCTGCAGGCGGTGAGCATCGTCGCCAGGTCGCCGACCATCCTGATCGCCTCCATTGCCTCTGGATTCAAGACCACGTCCGACCTGCTGGCGGCGGCGAAGGCCAAACCCGGCAGCCTGAATTTCGCTTCATCGGGGATCGGGTCGGGCACGCATCTGAACGCCGAATACCTCGCCAACCTCGGTGGCTTCCAGGCCGTGCACATCCCGCTCAAAGGCGGGCGCGACATGATCACCGAGATCGTGGCGAACCGGGT
>JAQGMQ010000462.1 GCA_028292305.1 Rhodoferax sp. | reverse complement strand
GTGTGGAGCGCGTGCTCGAACTGGTGAAGGAGCAGGGCACGGCCGTGCCGCTGCCGGTGCCCGATGTCTACGCCGTGGTGCCCGATGCCGCTGCCATGCCCGTGGCCTTGCGCACGCTGCAGCAATTGCGCGATGCCGGCCTCAAGGTGCAGATGCATGCCGGCACGGCCGACGGCCTGGGCAGCTTCAAATCGCAGTTCAAGAAGGCCGACGCCAGCGGCGCGCGTTATGCGCTGGTGTTTGGCGCGGACGAGCTGGCGCGCGGCGAAGTCACCGTGAAATCACTGCGCGACGCCCAACCCGCTGGCGCTGCCGCGGCCGGCGCCCAGCGCGCCGAATCGCTTGCCGACGTGGCCTCCTGGGCGCACGGTCTGCAAACCCTACAATCGCTGGCTTGACTCTGGACACCTCATGGCAACGCATCTCGATCTCGAAGAACAAGAACAGCTTGACCAGCTCAAGCACTTCTGGAAGCAATACGGCAACATCATCACCTGGGTGCTGATCGTTGCGCTTGGCGGATTCGCCGCCTGGAACTTCTACCAAAGCTGGAACCGCCAGCAGGCCGGCCAGGCCTCGGCGATGTACGACGAGGTCGACCGCGCCGCCCAGGCCGGCGACGTCGCCAAGCTGGAACGTGCCTTCGGTGACATGAAGGACAAGTTCGGCAGAACCACCTATGCGCAGCAGGCCGGCCTGTTGACCGGCAAGGCCATGTTCGACAAGGGCAACGTCGACGGTGCCAAGGCGGCGCTGACCTGGGTTGCCGACAAAGCCTCCGACGACGGCTACCAGGCCATCGCGCGGCTGCGCCTGGCCGGCGTGTACGTCGACGCCAAGGCCTATGACGACGCGTTGAAGCAGCTGTCGGGTACCTTTCCGCCCGACTACCTGCCGCTGGTGGCCGACCGCAAGGGCGATGTGCTGGCCCTGCAGGGCAAGAAGGCCGAGTCCATCGCCGAATACAAGAAGGCCTACGAAGGCCTGGACGAGCGCACCGACTACCGCCGGCTCGTCGAAGTCAAGCTGAATGCACTCGGCGTCGACCCACGCGGTGCGACGGCTTCGGTGGAGATCAAGAAGTGATGTCAAAAATGCCAAACAAGGTTTTTGCGCTGGCCACCCGAACCTCCGTCGCGTTGATCCTGGCCGCCATGCTCGCGGCCTGCGCGAGCGACAAACCCAAGCCCGCCGAGCTGCCCGCCAACGTGGCGCTGCTCGGTGTGCGCCAGGCCTGGAACGTGAAGCTGGCCGAAGTCGGCTTTCCGCTGGATGTGAACGTGCAGGGCAGCACCATTTCGGTGGCCGGCGCGAACGGCACCGTGGCCGCGCTCGACGCGCGCACCGGTCGCGAATTGTGGCGCGCCCTGGTCGGCACGCCGCTGTCGGCGGGCGTGGGCAGCGACGGCAAGGTCACGGCCGTAGTCACCACCGGCAACGAACTCGTCGCGCTTGAATCGGGCAAGGAAATCTGGCGCCAGAAGCTGAATGCGCAGGTCTTCACCGCGCCGTTCGTGGCGGGTGGCCGCGTCTTCGTGTTGTCGGCCGACCGTTCCGTTTCGGCATTCGACGGCCAGGGCGGTCGCCGGTTGTGGACGCAGTCGCGGGCCGGCGAGCCGCTGGTGCTGCGCCAGGGCGGCGTGCTGATCGCCGTGGGCGACACGCTGGTCGTGGGCCTGTCGAGCCGCCTGGTCGGCCTGAACCCCGGCAACGGCAGTGTGCGCTGGGAAGCCCCCGTGGCCGCACCCCGCGGCACCAATGATGTCGAGCGCCTGGTCGATCTGGTCGGCCGTGTGAGCCGCGTCGGCGACGTGGTCTGCGCCCGCGCGTTCCAGGCGGCTGTGGGCTGCGTCAACACGGCGCGCGGTACGGTGGTGTGGAGCAAACCCGCTTCCGGCTCCGAGGGCGTGCATGGCGACGACCGCCTGGTGTTCGGCACCGAAGCCGACGGCAAGGTCATCGCCTGGCAACGCACCGACGGCACCCAGGCCTGGATGACCGAGCGCCTGCGCTACCGCGGCCTGACAGCTCCGCTGGCGGTGGGCCGTTCCGTGGCCATTGGCGACAACACCGGCCTGGTGCATTTCCTTTCGCGCGAGGACGGCTCCGCGCTGACCCGCCTCACCACCGACGGCTCGCCGATCGCGGCCGCCCCGGTGCTGGCTGGCGACACGGTCGTGGTCGTCACCCGCAACGGCGGCATCTTCGGCTTCCAGCCGGAGTAACTGCATACCCCCAAATCGCTCCCTTCGTGTAGCTCAACCCCCTTGCGGGGGGCGACACCAGCGGCCTGGCCAAGCCAGTTCCGCGGTGTCTCTGGTAAAAGATACTTATGAAAAACCGCCGAATAAAGCCTGCCGAATGAAACCTGTTCTAGCTCTGGTCGGGCGCCCCAACGTCGGCAAGTCCACCCTGTTCAACCGGCTGACCAAGTCGCGCGACGCCATCGTGGCCGACTTCGCCGGGCTGACCCGCGACCGCCACTACGGCAATGGCCGCCAGGGCAAGCACGAATACATCGTCATCGACACCGGCGGCTTCGAGCCCGACGCCAGCAGCGGCATCTACAAAGAGATGGCCAAGCAGACGCGCCAGGCCGTGGCCGAGGCCGACGTGGTGATCTTCGTGGTCGACGCGCGCGGCGGCCTGTCCGCCCAGGACCACGACATCGCCAAATACCTGCGCCGCCTGGGCAAGCCTTGCGTGCTGGTGGCCAACAAGGCCGAAGGCATGACCGAAGGCCACCAGCTGTCTGACTTCTACGAACTCGGCCTGGGCGAGGTGTATCCGGTGTCCGCGGCCCACGGCCAGGGCATCCGTAGCCTGGTCGACCTGGCGCTCGAACCCCTGCACCTGGCGGAGCCGGAAGAAGAGGAAGAGGGCGTCGACCTCAACCTCACGAAGCTGGCCGTGGCCGGCCGGCCGAACGTGGGCAAGTCGACCCTCATCAATACCTGGCTGGGCGAAGAGCGCCTGGTGGCCTTCGACATGCCGGGCACCACGCGCGACGCGATCTCCGTGCCTTTCGAGCGCAACGGCCACCGCTTCGAGCTGATCGACACGGCCGGCCTGCGCCGCAAGGGCAAGGTCTTCGAGGC
>JAQGMQ010000440.1 GCA_028292305.1 Rhodoferax sp. | reverse complement strand
CGGAAGAACCAGTGCCGAGCGTCGTGGTGCCACCGATGATGTTCAGCGTGCCGTTGCCCTGCTGCTCGCCTTGCGAGACGTCCAGCCTGCCGCCGTTGAGGTTGAGGTCGGCGGCCAGCGTGGCCGCGTAACCGACGTCTCCCGTGTTGCCGAAGAAGTTGTTCTTCAGATCGAGTCCCAGTGCGCCGGAGCTGCTCGTGATGGGCGCGTTGATCACGACGTTGTTGTGGGCGCGCAGCGTCAAGCGGGCGTCCCCGCCCGCGGTCTTGGTGATCGCGGCGTTAACGACGATGTCCCCCAACCCGTTGCCGCCGGCACCGGTCGCCAGCGCCACGTTGGTGCCCTGGTTGAGTTGATCGGCGATGACGTTGGCGCCGACCGTGGTGCCCGTCGGGCCCGAGGTGATGACGCCGCCGGCATCGCCAGCGGTGCCCAGGTCGCCAGCCACGACTTCCAGGTCATACGGGTCGATCAGCCATTCGCCGCCTTTGCCCACCGTTGGCGCGTGCTTGACGTTCAGGCTGGCGTGGCCGGACGTGTCGACGCTACCGCCGGGGCCATTGCTGCCCGTGGCCGAAACCCGCCCGTCGATGTTGGCGTTGTTCGCCGCCAGGACCACGTTGCCGCCGGAGGTGCCGTTGGCATTGATGTCCGATGTCGAGGTTGTCCGCAGGTCGGTCGCGCGCAGGAACACGCGGCCACCAACGCTTTCTGCGCTGCTGGCACTGATGGTGCCGGCGTTGGTCACCAGCCCCGCGGCCAGGCCGATACGGCCGACTTCGGCCAGAATGCGGCCCATGTTTTTGACGTCGCCGGTGGCGCCCGAAAGTACGATCGACACGCCCGGATGGCCCGTGTCCACGAGTTGCACGTTCTGGGCTGCGGCCAGAAGCACTTCGCCGTTGGGGGCGTTGATCGTGCCGGCGTTCTCGACCTTGGGCGCGACCAGGTAGATGCGTCCGCCGCCTGCTGCGTTGATCGTGCCTGCGTTGCTGATGCCCGCCGCAGCGCCAGCAGCGGCGAACGTCAGCCGGCCGGCCAAAAAGTCGGTGTCGCTCACATTGAGGGTGCTGGCGATGAAGCTACCCACGTCGATGCGCGCGCCCTGCCCGACCATTATGCCGGAGGGATTGATAAGCCATAACGCACCATTGGCCTTGATCTGGCCGTAGATCCGGGACGGGTCTTGCCCCGTCACCCGGGCGAGCAGCGCCGCGGCCGCGCCGGGCTGGCGGATGTCAACCAGCGCCGCTGAGCCGACGTTGAAGGTCGAAAAATTGACCAGCGCCTGGTTGGACGTCTGATTGATGGTGAGCGTCGTGTTGTTCTGCACGATCGACGCCTGCCCGCCGACCACGGTGCCGCCCGTGGGCAGCGCGCCCGGAGCGACCTGGCTTAGAGCCCCGCCGGCACCGGTTGCGCAGATGGCCGCGACCACCAGCGAGAGAAATCTAAGTTGGAACGCCTTGTTGGTCTTCATGAGCTGTCTTCTTTTTTCAGAACGCGAACATCGCGCTCAGGTGGGCGCGCCAGTCGCCGCGCTTCTCGCTGAACGAACTGCCCGATGCAAGCACGCGGGCCACGTCCAGGCGCACGC
This sequence comes from Rhodoferax sp., assembly GCA_028292305.1. GTDB lineage: Bacteria > Pseudomonadota > Gammaproteobacteria > Burkholderiales > Burkholderiaceae_C > Rhodoferax_B. The sequence goes on along the minus strand of JAQGMQ010000440.1, from coordinate 4,717 downwards.
TGAAGTCGCGGCTTAGGCTGTAGCGCGCGCCCACGCCGGTGCTGGCCACGGTCGTGCTACCTGGAAGGTAGGTGCCCGCCGCCTTGCGGTTGGCGCCGTGCCCGGCGTCCGCGAACACCAGGCCGCGCAGGCTGCCCGGCAGGCCGATGCGCGGGCTCAGTTCTGGCGTGACGATTTCGGCGTTGAGCACCAAGCCGCTGTCGGCGACCACTACACGCTCGTCAAAACCGCGCACCGCGTTGGCGCCGGTAAGCCCAAACTGTTCGCTCGCCACCAGCGGCGTGTCGGTCAGCTGGGCGTTGCCGGCCAGGCGCACCTGCCACCCGCTCGGCAGGGCCTGCAGCAAGTTCACGCCGCCGCGGGTCACGACGAAGCCGTCGCGCGTCGCGCGGTTGCCCGGTGTCAGGTACGAGTAGCGGTCGGTGCGGCCGTCCAGGTTCGTGAACCGTGGGCCGCTGGCCATGTTGCGCGACAGCGCGAGGTTGTAGTTGATCGATTGGTCCACGCTTTCGCGCTGGCCGATGTATGTGATGCTGAGTGGCGTCGTCGTGTACGGCACGCACGCGGCGACTGGCGGCGTCGGGCCGGCGATGCTGATTTGCTGGCCATCGACGTCGCAGCGCGAGTCGATGGTCCGGCGGTCCAGTCCGAAGACGAGCTTTGAGCTGCTGTCGCCGGTACGCCCGAGAAAATGGTTGTAGCGGATGCCCAGGGTCTCGCCTTTGCCGGTCAGGCCCAACACACCGCCCAGGGTCGGCGAGCTGGAGGGCGTGTTGACGCTCGAGCGGCCGTAAACCAGGTCCAGGCTGTCGCCCAGGCTGTACAGAGGGATCCGGTAGCCTGCCGAATACACGGCCAGTTTCTGGCCAGACGGGCTGTCGGGAGACGTCGTGTAAGCCAATGTGCCCACGTGGTCCAATCCGAACAAATTCGCGTGCTGGACCGCGACGCCCGTGCGCCAGCGGCCGCTTGTGGCCGTGCCCGAGTTGTCGATCGTGGCGATGATGCGCAGCGGGTCGTAATCGACCACGGATACCCTGGCATCCACAGTGCCTGGCAAAGCGCCCTCGGCCATCGACACCGAGACCTGCTTGGCCGGGTTGTCGTTGGTCAACTGGATCGATTCCGAAAGGTCGCTCAGGCGCGGCGGCGCGCCCGTCTTCAGGTTCATGCTGGCGCGGATATTCTCGGTCGTGAAGTGCGCGTTGCCCACGACGGTGACCGAGGTCACCACGGCTTCGACGATGCGGATCTTGACGGTCCCGCCGGCAAGTTCCTGCTCGGGCACGGTCACCTTCACCGCGGTGTAGCCGGCCCGGATGTAGATGCTCTCGATGGCATCCACGGCACGTTGGACGTCGCTGAACTCACGCTGCGGGCCGGTCAAGGGTGCCACCGCGCGGGCAATTGACTCGCTGGAGACCAGCGAGTTGCCCTCGACCAGATAGCGCGAGATCTGAAATTTCGGTACGGAAGGCCCCGAGTCGGCCGCCTGGACCACGCAATGGGCCACCGCGCAAAGGGCCAGGGCCGTCAGTTGCGACAGCGACGGAGAACGGCGTGAATTCATTGGATCGACGGATGGCGGCGCGAACGATGCCCGCGGTGGATTGTTAAAGTCGGACAAGACCCGAGGCGGAAGCCGTTTCGAGACGGACATGGCGCAGTTACTACCTCCGTTTCCGCGGCCGACCCTCGCGATCAGCGCCGCCGTCGTCATCGCCCTCGATTGCGAACGTTTAGCCACGTTTCCGTGCCAATTCCGCACGCCTTGTCACAGGTAACCAACAGTATCATGCGATGCCGCTTACACGAGCGGCGACCTCTCGCTTGGGCGTTTGCGAAGACTTTTTGCACGTTTCGGGACTGTAGTTTGTTGGCAATGCCCCACGCGGTGCCACTGTGCCGCCGCGCATTCGTCAGGGTGCTGGGTCTGCGCGCGTGCCAGACACACATCGCGCCGCCTCCGCCGAACCAAATCAGACTGTATTTGCGCGGCCGGTGATAGCAGATGCTGGAATGGTGCAGGCGAGGCAAAACGCTGCTTGCTTCGCGAAACACTGCCCTCTCGCTTGACCTGACATCTCCCATTCGCGGTGCATCGAATGCGCATATGGTCCTGCGGGCCGGCTGCTTTGTTAGAACTTATCTCAACCTCTTCTGCATCCAGTGGCGGTGAAGGCGTGGGATTTAGGCCAGGCCACGATTCCTGCAGATACCTTAGAAGTGGGAAAAAAGTCACAGTGGTTGTAAGGACATGTGATAGAAAATACCACCTGGTCACCTTGCGACTGGGGAGGCAATCTATCGAATCGTGCACAATTAAATTGCGAGATAGGCTTCAACTCGGTCATTGGCCCAAGCTTTCAATTGTTAACCATCATGTTGTCTAGTCATCTATCCTCAAATTCAAAGCAAGTGTCAGAAGACTTGCTTCCGCGGCAAGACCGTCGCTTCCTCACATTCCGCCTCGGCGGAGAAGAGTACGGCATCGGGATTCTCCAGGTGCAGGAGATTCGCGGCTACGTCGCGCCGACACGCATCGCAAATGCACCAAGTTTCCTGAAGGGGGTGCTGAACTTGCGCGGCGTGATCGTGCCGATCATCGACCTGCGGTTGAAATTCGGCCTGCGCGACGTGCGCTACGACGGCACCACCGTGAGCGTCGTCCTGATCATCGGCCAGCGCGTCATGGCCATCGTGGTCGACGCCGTGTCAGACGTGATGGAACTCGGTGCCGAGCAGATTCAGCCCGCCCCTAATTTTGATGGTGCAGCCGGGACAGAACACATCATCGGCCTGAGCACACCAGGGCCCGCCGACCGGCAGCGCATGGTGATCCTGCTCGACATCGAGGGTTTGATGAATGCGCCCGACATGGGCTTGACCAACGCCACATCCACGCCATCGGCGCAGACACTTTCAGAGAATCTCCATGAACTTCATTAGAAATTTCAGACTTGGCGCGCGTCTGGCCATCGGCTTTGGCTTGGTACTGCTGTTGCTCGTAGTTGTCGGCGCGTTGGGCGTGCACGGCATGGGGCAGGTGCAAGACCGGCTGGAGGACATCGCCCGCGTGAACAACAAGGAGGCGCGCCTCGCGGTAGCAATGCGCATCGCCGTGAACCAGATTGCCATTGCAAGCCGCGATATCGTGTTGCTCGACCAGGGCCCTCAGATGCAGGCGGTCAACGCCAACCTCGTCAAGTCGCGTGCCAACTACGACGCCGCCGAAGAAGAGCATGGCCGGATGCTGGCCACGGCACCTGGCACTCCTGGAGAGGCACGGGAGAGGTTCGACACCATCAAAACCATGAAGGCTTCGACCCGGCCCCTGATCAGTAAGGTCGTGCAGCTTGGTCTGGACAACAAGAACCAGGAAGCGACTCGAGCGTTGATTGACGAGGTCGCCGTGCCGCAGCGGGCTTGGCTTAACGCGCTGGGTGAGTTTGCGGATCTGCAGGATCGGCTCACCGCTACCGCTACGCAGGAAGCTGAGGACGCCTACGTTTCCGCCAGGACCCTGATGGCAGCGTTGTGCGCGGCTGGCCTGGCGCTGGGAATCGCGGCCGCTTGGCTGATCACCGTGTCTATCACGCGCCCCATCGCGCAAGCCGTCAGGGTGGCCGAAACTGTCTCCGCTGGCGACCTGACCTCGAAGATTGACGTGGTCAGCACCGACGAGACCGGCCAGTTGTTGGCCGCACTGAAAACAATGAACACCAGCTTGGTGCGGGTGGTCGGCAGTGTGCGTGCCAGCAGCGACAGCATCGCCACGGGGGCGACGCAGATCGCGACAGGCAATGCGGATTTGAGCCAGCGCACGGAAGAACAGGCCGCCAACCTGCAGCAGACCGCAGCCTCTATGGAGGAACTGACGTCGACCGTGCAGTCGAATGCAGAGACTGCCCGCGTGGCTACTCAGCTCGCCTCATCGGCCAGCGCAGCTGCGGCCAAGGGCGGCGTGGTGGTGGGCCAGGTGGTGTCGACGATGGAAGACATCACCGCGAGCTCGAAGAAGATCAGCGACATCATCGGCGTGATCGACGGCATCGCCTTTCAGACCAACATCTTGGCGCTCAACGCCGCGGTGGAGGCGGCACGGGCAGGTGAGCAGGGGCGTGGCTTTGCGGTAGTGGCCAGCGAGGTGCGTAGCTTGGCGGGGCGATCGGCCGATGCAGCGAAGGAGATTAAGGCGTTGATCGGAGCCAGCGTTGAGAAGGTTGAAACGGGTTCGCGCCTGGTGGGCGATGCAGGCGCGACGATGAGTGACATCGTGGCGCAGGTTCGGCGGGTGGCCGACCTGATCGGTGAAATCGGCGCTGCCACCGGCGAACAGTCCCAGGGCATCAGCCAGGTCAGCGATGCAGTAACCCAACTGGACCAGGTGACACAACAGAACGCAGCCCTGGTCGAGGAGTCCGCCGCCGCTGCCGACAGTCTGAACCAGCAGGCGGCACGGCTTGTTGAAGCAGTAAGTATCTTCAAACTCTATGCAGGGCAGCCCGGGCAGGCTTCGGGCGCAACGGCACACCGGCGTCCTGCGCCCAAGCTCGCCGTGGTTCAGGCGACCTCTCCTCGCGGCGTAATGGCGCCAACACGGGCTGGACGAGCAGCGGTCAGCGCGAACGATGCGGGCGCATCAGAGCGCGAATGGGAGTCGTTTTGAGCAGAGACCAAAGCCGATCTGTGGTGCCGCTGCGCACGGTAGGCGCGG
>JAQGMQ010000438.1 GCA_028292305.1 Rhodoferax sp. | reverse complement strand
CGTGGTGTCGGCGTTCAGGTAGTGCGCGCCGGTGGTGTGAAAGGCCGGGTTGCAGCTGGTGCTGACGTGCACCATGGCCGGGATGTCGTATTCGACCATCTTCTCGTAGATGGGAAACCACGACTTGTCGGACAGCGGCGGCGATTGCCAGTGGCCGCCGCTCGGATCGGGGTTCAGGTTGATGCCGACGTTGCCGTATTCCTTGATGCACTTGTCCAGCTCCGGAATGCAGGTGGCCGGGTCCACACCGGGTGACTGCGGCAGCATGGCCACGGGCACGAAGTGGTCGGGGAACAGCGTGGAGACGCGGTAGCAGAGTTCGTTGCAGATGGCCGCCCAGGTGCTCGACACGTTGAAGTCGCCGATGTGGTGGGCCATGAAGCTGGCGCGCGGCGAGAACAGCGTGAGGTCGCTGCCGCGTTCCTTCATCAGGCGCAGGTGGTTGGTCTCGATGGACTCGCGCAGCTCGTCGTCGCTGATCTTCAGGTCGGCCACCTTGGGCATGACGGCCGGGTCCTTGATGGCGGCGATCTGCTGGTTGCGCCAGTTCTCCAGCGCCTTGGGTGCCGTGGTGTAGTGGCCGTGGCAGTCGATGATCATGGGTTTGTCTCCTTGTCGATGGAAAATTATGAATCAGTGGGCGATGTCGTGGACTGGTCAGTGGGCCAATGCGCCCTTGGCCGCAGTGTCTTTGGCCGCTGCAGACGCGCTCTCCGGGTGCGCCCATTGCTTGATGAGCAGCGCCACCGTGGCGATCAGCCCCGGCACCGCCACCACGGTGAAGATCTGGTCGAAGCCGAGGTGCCGCGCCGCCAGTTCGGCCACCAGGAACGAGCCCGCAATGCCGCCGAAGCGCCCGATGCCCAGCATCCAGGCTACACCGGTCGCGCGGCCTTGGGTAGGGTAGAAGGCAGCGGCCAGCGCGGGCATCGACGACTGCGCCGTGTTCATGATGGCGCCGGCCACGAACACCATGGCCACCAGCAGCCAGTCCTGCCCGACCACCTGGCCGACGATGTAGATCGACACCGCGGTGAGCGCATAACCCACGGCGATGATGCGGTTGGCGTTGAAGCGGTCCATCAGCCAGCCGAACAACACGGCACCGACGCCGCCGAGCGGGAACAGCGCCGACACCAGCGTGGCCTTCTGCGGCGCCATGCCGGCGTCCTTCAGCAGAATCGGCATCCAGTTGATGAGCGCATAGAAGATCACCAGGCCCATGAAGTAGGCCAGCCACAGCATCACCGAGCCCAGCAGGTAACGCTTGCTCAGCACCACGGCCAGGCCGGTCTGACCGCCGCTGACGAGCCTGGTTTCGCTGAGCACGAAGGCAGTGGCCTGCGCGGCCGTGGCCGAGATGTGCGCCAGGATGCGCCGCACCTTGGTGACCGGCCGGCCACGCGCCACCAGGTAACGCACCGACTCGGGCAGCCACAGCAGCATCGCCACTGCCAGCAACAGCGGCGCCGCGCCACCCAGGTGCAGCACGCTGCGCCAGCCCCAGTGCGGGATCATCCACGAGGCCAGGAAGCCGCCGAAGGCCGCGCCCAGCGGAAAGCCGCAAAACATGGCGTTGGTGATCATGGCGCGCTGGCGGTCGGGACAGTATTCGCTGGTCAGGGTGACGGCGTTCGGCATGGCCGCACCCAGGCCCAGGCCGGTGACGAAACGCAGCACGGTGAGCTCGGTCAGGCTGGTGGCATAACCCGAGATGGCACAGGCAACACCGAACACCAGCACCGAGCCGGTCAGCACCAGCTTGCGGCCGAACTTGTCGGCCAGCGGGCCGGCGCTCAGGGCACCGGCGGCCAGGCCGAACAGCGCGGCACTGAGCACCGGCGCCAGCGCCGGCTTGGACACGCCCCATTCACCGATCAGCGAAGGCGCGATGTAGCCGATGGCCGCGGTGTCGAAGCCGTCGAGCAGCACCACGGTGAAACACAGCGCGAAGATCATCCACTGGTAGCCCGAAAACTTGTGGGCATTGAGGAAAGCCTGCACGTCGACGGTGCCGCCGCCGGCTGCGCGCGCCGCCTTCAAGACCGGGCTCCCGGCGCCATGTCAGCGGCGGTGGACCGGGACAGCGGGGCCAATGGATCGGCGCCGATACAACGCAGCGGGCGCGAGCCAACGCCCCGCGCGAACAAGGTCAGAAAAACAATGTGCATGAGGGGAAATTCTAGGGAGTTACCGGGTCCGGCCGGCACCGCGATGCCACTAGCTACTATGTATTATTTAGATAGCTGATAATTCGGTATGTAAATTTAGCTCGGCAGCGGCGGCTTGTCATCACCCATGGACCTGAAGCAGATCGAATCCTTTGTGCGCGTCGCCGAACTCGGCAGCTTCACCCGCGCCGCGGCGGCGCTCGGCATACCGCAGCCCCTGCTGAGCCGGCACGTGCGCCTGCTCGAGGTGGAGCTGCGGCAGAACCTGCTGCTGCGCAACGGCCGCGGCGCCACGCCCACCGAGGCCGGTCGCGTGCTGCTGGAACATGGCCGCGGCATCCTGCACCAGGTGCAGCGCGCGCGTGAAGAGTTAGGCCGGGTGCGCGGCGCGCTTGAAGGGCGCGTGGCCATCGGCCTGCCGCCCAGCATTGCCAAGATCCTCACCGTGCCGCTGACCCGCGAGGTGCGCGTGCGGTTGCCGCAGGCCACGGTGTCGATCAGCGAGAACCTGTCGGTGGCCATGCAGGATTCGCTGGTCACGGGAAGGCTCGACATCGCCCTGCTCTACAACGCGATCCCCACGCCCGGCGTCGAGCTGAGCCCCTTGCTCGAAGAACCGCTGTACTTGGTGCAACGCCGCATCGGCACGGCCGCGGCATCGGCCGGGCAGACCATCAGCCTGCGTGAAGTGGCCCGGCTGCCGCTGGTGATCCCCACCCGGCCGAACGCGATCCGCATGATGGTCGAATCGGAGCTGGCGGCCATCGGCTGCCACCCGGTGATCGCGCTCGAGATCGATGGCGTGGCCGCCATCCTCGACCTGGTGGCCGACGGCGCCGGCAGCGCGGTGTTGTCGATGAACGCGGTCGTCACCTCGGGCCGGCCCACGGCCTTCGAGACGCGGCGCATCCATTCGCCCGCATTGCAGAGCCGGCTGTCGATGGCCGTCAGCGCGCAGCGGCCGACCACGTTGACGCAGAAGGCCATGCAGGACCTGATCCGGCAATGTGTGCAAACATTGCTGCATTCGGCAAGCCCCGCGCCCGCGCCTGCCGGCGAGCGCAAGAGCAGAGCCGCGAGGACCCCTCCATGAAGCACGATACGCACCACCGTCACCACAAAAAATCGCTTCCCGCCCTGCGCGGGGGCGTGCTGGCCCTGCTGGCGGCCGCACTCTTCGGCATCAGCACGCCGCTGGTGCAGCACATGGGGCAAGGGCTCGGCGCCTTTTCAACCGCCGCCCTGCTCTACGCCGGCGCCGCGTCGATGGGCGCCGTGCTGCGCCAGCCGGTGGAACGCGAAGCCGCGCTGCGCCTGGCCGATGTGCCACGGCTCGCGTGGATGGCCTTGTTCGGCGCGGCCATCGGACCCGTGGCGCTGGCCTGGGGCCTGCAGCACACCAGCGGCACCAGCGCCTCGCTGATGTTGGCGCTGGAGGCGCTGTTCACCGCGGCACTCGCGCGCTGGTGTTATGGCGAGGTGATGGACCGCCGCGTCTGGACGGCGATGGGCCTGCTGCTGGCCGGCGGGCTGGTGCTGGTGGTTAACCGCGGGCTGAACGGTGCTGCGGCGCTGGCCGCGTCGGACGCAACGGCGGGCATGGCCGGCTTGCTGGGCCTGCTCGCGGTGCTGGCCGCCACGGCCGCCTGGGGGGTGGACAACACCTTGTCGCGTGCGCTCGCCGAGCGCGATCCGGGCCAGGTGGTGTTGGGCAAATCATTGCTCGGCGTGGCCGCGACAACGGCGCTGGCCGTAGCCGCCGGCGAGCCGCTGCCGCACTGGACGGCAGCCCTGGCGCTGCTGGCCATTGGGGGCTGCGGCTACGGCCTGAGCCTGCGCCTGTACCTGCTGGCCCAGCGGGCTTTCGGCGCGGCCCGCACCGGCTCGGTGTTCGCGTTCGCGCCCTTCATCGGCGCCCTGTTGGCGATCGCGATGGGCGACCGCTCGCTGAGCCCGGGCACGGCGGTCGGCGGCGGGCTGATGCTGGCCGGCATCCTGCTGCACCTGGCCGAACGCCACGCCCATGCGCATGAACACCAGCCGCTCGACCACGAACATGCGCACCGGCACGACGACGGGCACCACGACCACATCCACACGCCAATGCCCGTGGGTGAACACAGCCACCCCCACCGGCACACGCCCATCAGACACAGCCACGCGCACGTGCCCGACGCCCATCACGTGCACACGCACTGACGGCGTCACACGGCCGAGCGGCCAGCACACTGCCCGTGCCGCATTCCTACAAAACCAGATGGTGATCGCCCACGTGCAGGGCCTGCAGCGCCGCGCATGCTGAGGCGATGCACACGAACACCACGCCTCGGCCTTCAACCACGCCATCGCTGTTCCCGCTGGCCGAGCACGGCATCGATTCGCTGGAGACGCTGCGCGACGCCACCATGCGTTGCCGCGCCTGCCCGATCGGCGAATTCGCCACCCAGTCGGTCATCGGCGAAGGGCCGCTCGGCGCGAAGCTGATGCTGGTGGGCGAACAACCCGGCGACCAGGAAGACCGGCAGGGCCAGCCCTTCATCGGCCCCGCGGGCCAACTGCTCGACCACGCGCTGGCCGAGGCGGGCCTGCCGCGCGAGCAGCTGTTCGTCGCCAATGCCGTGAAGCACTTCAAGTTCGAGATGCGCGGCAAGCGCCGCATCCACAAGAGCCCCGGCCAGCGCGAGGCCGCGGCCTGCCTGCATTGGCTGGAAGACGAGATCGCCCTGGTGCAGCCCGAGGCGCTGGTGGCGCTGGGCGCACGCGCCGCGAGCTCGCTGCTGGGCAGGGCCGTGGCCGTCATGAAGGAGCGCGGCCAATGGCTGGCGCGCAGCGACGGACGCCAGGTGCTGGTGACGCTGCACCCCTCGGCCCTGCTGCGGGTGCTGCCCGATGAACGCGAGGCGGCGATCGGCCTGTTCGTGCAGGACCTGCGCAAGGCCCGGCGGGTGTTGCAGCACCAGTAGATCTTGCGGTAATGGAGCCTAAAGTCGACGCCCGTGGACGGCTGCGTCAGTCACGCTCCCACACGTGGCAGGCCAGCAGCGCCGTGGTGATCTCCGAGACGGCCAGGCAGCGCGGCACCGGCGCCAGGTGGTGGCCCAACGGCAAGCGCATGTCGCCATGGCGCAGCCAATACAAACCGGCGTTCGCGCCACGGCCACATTCGAAGTGCGCCCAGCAGGGGTTGAAGCTGTAGCTGCGGGTGCGTAGCCCGCGGTACAGGCGCACCTCCAGCCGATCGGCGTAGAGCAGCACATGTTCACCGTCGGCCACGTGCACGGCGTACAGCAGCCCGCCGCCCACCAGCAGCAGCACCTGCAGCCCGCACAGCGCGGCGAACACCAGGCTGCCCAACACCGCCAGCCCCGACGCCAGGGCCAGCAACACCAGCGCCATGGCGCCCAGGTGCAGCATGAACACGCGAGGCGCGACAGCAAACCCGCGGGTCAGTCGCCAGTGGCGCAGCGGCTCGCTGGATTCTTCAGCCGGGAAGTCAGGCAGTGAAGAGCAGGAGGCGGCGTCGGAACCGCAGAGTGCGGACACACTGCGCGGGGTCGTCTCGGGCGAAGACGGGCAAGCCTCTGGTGGATGGTTCACACCCTTCACCGGCAAACGGTGTGCCTGTTCTCGCTACGGCCGTGTTGGTGGTGGCAACGGCCTTCCTACAACAGTGCCCGACACGGCGGTTTTGTCGAGGAGGAGCCGGGTGTGCGGCCCGGCCGCAGTTCTTACGGCAATTTTTACAGGGCAGGTGCGACGCAGGCCCTGCACGCATTCAATTCGTGGGCTACAGCCGCGTCCGGAACCTACTGCTTCGGGATCTTGGCCTGCACGATCACGTCACCCCATCGCTTCACTTCACTCGCCAGCAGCGCGCTGGCTTGCGCAGGCGTGCTCGACTGGGCCAACACGTTCAGCTCAGCCAATTTCTTGCGCACGTCGGCGTTGTTCACCGCGGCGACGATGTCCTTGTTGAGCCGGGCCAACACGGCCGCGGGTGTCTTGGCGGGCGCGGCCAATGCGTTCCACGAAGAGGCGTTCAGCCCCGCGAGGCCACTTTCCCTGGCGGTGGGCACATCGGGCAAAGCGGCGGCTCGCTTCTCGCCCGTCACCGCCAGTGCCCGCAAAGCCTTGCCCTGGATCTGCGCCAGCACCGGCGCGAGGATCTCCACCGCCGCGTCGATCTGGCCGCCGCGCAACGCCGTGACCACAGCCGGCGTGCCGTTGAACGGGACGATCTGCAGATCGGCACCGGCCGTGCTCTTGAACAACTCGGCCGTGAGGTGCTGCGTGCTGCCGATGTTGATGCTGCCCACATTGAGCTTGCCGGGGTTGGCCTTGGCATAGGCCAGCAGCTCGGGCAAGGTCTTGAAGCGCGACGCGGCACTGGTGAGGATGGCGATGTCGAAAGTCCCCAGCGTCGAGATCGGCGCGAAGTCGTGCAGCGTGTCGAACGGCAGCGTATTGAACAGCCCCGCGCTGACCGCGTTGCCGTTGGACATCAGCAGCAACGTATAACCGTCGGGCGCCGACTTGGCCACCAGATCCGCCGCCACCACGCCGCCCGCGCCGGGGCGGTTGTCGACGACCACGGCCTGCCCCAGCGACTCGGCCATCTTCTGCGCCACGACCCGCGCCGTGAGGTCGGCCACGCCGCCGGCGCCGAAGGGGACGATGATGCGGATCGGTTTGGTCGGGTAGGTTTGGGCGGCGGCGGCGAGGGGCAGGGCAAGGGCTGCGGCGAGGGTGAGGAGGTGGCGTTTGGTGATGGGCATGGTGGGGGCGGGAGGTTCGGGTGAGATGGTACTGCCGGGCGTGGCGAGGTGGTGGCCGAGGGTCAATGGCCGTTCGTGCTGGGCTTGTCGAAGCCATGCCGTGAACCTAGCTTCCGTTCGTGCCGAGCCTGTCGAAGCAGCCTGCGCACGCGCCAGCGGCCCACCCCATACCCTCATCGTGCAAAGCCGCGCGCAGCCTGCGGCTGCCGTAACTGCGGCCACTGCCCTAGAAGGCCGCTTGTAGCCGCGCCGGCACCGGGCAGGCCGCTGCTGGGTGTCGTTGCGTCGCGGCGCTGGCTACCTGTCAGCAGCCGCTGACTTGTCCCCTCTCCCGCGTGCGGGAGAGGGTTAGGGTGAGGGTCGACTGGACGCGCAGGGACGCCAATCACCACCCTCACCCCAGCCCTCTCCCGCACGCGGGAGAGGGAGCAATACCGGGGTAGCCAGCGCAGCGACGCGTCCGGTATCGGTACCCGGCTCCTGCCTCGTTGCCCACCCCCCTTTAAATGCGCCGAGGAGCGGAGGGTTTGGCGGATCAGGGCTGGCGTTGTTTGAGCCGCAGGCGAGTTTAGCCAGACCCCGCCGAAGCTGAGCACCGCAGGTTCCCGCAGCGAAGCGCAGGGCGCAGTTAGTGGGGGCGATTTCTTTTGGTGACTTTTCTTGTTCGCACCAGAACAAGTTACTCGCCCGCCGGGGCGACTACCGGCCAGCGACGTCAACAGACGTTGACAAATCAACCAAGCTTGACCACCGTGACGCGCAGGGAACGTAATTACCACCCTCACCCCAGCCCTCTCCCGCACGCGGGAGAGGGAGCAATACCAGCAGTAGCCAGCGCAGCGACGCGGCCGGTATCCGGCTCCCTGACCCCTCCCCCCCCCCCACTAACTGCGCCGAGGAGCGGAGGGTTTGGCGGATCAGGGCTGGCGGTGTTTGAGCCACAGGCGAGTTTATCCAGACACCGCCGAAGCTGAGCACAGCAGGTTACCGCAGCGA
>JAQGMQ010000432.1 GCA_028292305.1 Rhodoferax sp. | reverse complement strand
CCTGAATGAAGAACACCGGCATGTTGTTGCCCACCAGGTCCCAGTTGCCCTCGTCGGTGTAGAACTTGACGGCAAAGCCGCGCACGTCGCGCGCCGTGTCCTTGGAGCCGCGCTCGCCGGCCACGGTGGAGAAGCGCACGAACACCGGCGTGATCTTGCCGGCCTCCTTGTAGGGCGCGGCCTTGGTGTATTGCGTCATCGGCTCATAGGCCTCGAAGAAGCCGTGGGCGGCCGAGCCGCGGGCGTGCACGATGCGCTCTGGAATACGTTCGTGGTCGAAGTGGGTGATCTTCTCGCGCAGGATGAAGTCTTCGAGCAGGGCCGGGCCGCGCACGCCGAACTTCAGCGAATTCTGGTTGTCGGCAACGGGCACGCCCTGGTTGGTCGTCAACCGTTGACCTGACGAGTCGACACGCACGCGGTCGAGCGGCTCGATGGTCGAGTTCACGCCCTCGGGTGCCAGGCTGCCTGTCTTCTCGGTGCCGTTTTCTTCTGACAGCGTGCTGCCCGCGGGCAAACGCGACAGGGGTTCGACCGTGGCGCCGCGCTGGGGCGCAATGCCGTTGGCGAAGCCGTGTTCAACGGCCTTGTTGGCGTTGAACGGCATGCCAGCGACCAACGCCTGGACCTGTGCCATCTTCTCGGCGGCCAGGTCGGGCACCTCGCCAGGCGCGGCGCCCCTGGCGGGGCCGCTGTCGGTGTTGCGGGCGGCCGCCTTGGCGGTTGCCGCGGCCGTGGCGCCTTTGCTCGGGTTGCCAGCGGAAGCCGGTGGGGTGGTTTTGGGCATGGTGGGGAGTAGTGGTTTTGGGCGTGGCGGTATTGCCACCCGCGAGCCTATGCAGCGTGGTTTGGCCCGGGTGTAGGACAAGGGCGAGACGGTGCGACAAACAATGTCCGCCGTGCCGCAGGCACCGTCCAGCGTGCCGCTGCGGCCGTGAAGCCTGTTGACCCATGGGTGAACTGACCTTGCTACGAGCCCGGTGCAGGCCGTCGGCCCCTATAATCCAAATGAAAATAGTTCTTGTTTCACTTTGGCGCCAGGAGGCCGTCCTTCGGGTTCGCCAAGATTCACCGAGCCGCGCGCTCGTCACTTTTCAGGATGCGTCCCACCCATGTCTTCCCGTCTGAACTCCCATGTCGACCTCAGCCGCCGTTCCCTCGTCATCGCGCTCGGCCTTGGCGCCACCGCACTGTCCGCGCAGGCACAGGGCGCCGCTGATGGCCTGCTGATCTATAACGCCCAGCACGTGTCGCTGACGCGTGCCTGGGTGGAGGCTTTCACGCGCGACACCGGCATCAAGGTGACAGTGCGCGACGGCAGCGACTACGAACTGGCCAACCAGATCATCCAGGAGGGCGCGGCCTCGCCGGCCGACATCTTCCTCACCGAGAACTCGCCAGCCATGACCATGGTCGACGGCCGCAAGCTGTTCGCGCCGCTCGATGCGGCCACGCTGGCCCAGGTGCCGGCCGCTTTCCGCCCCGACGACGGCCACTGGACCGGCATCGCCGCGCGGAGCACCGTGTTCGCCTACCGCAAGACCAAGCTGCCGCGCGACAAGCTGCCCAAGTCGATCATGGACCTGGCCGATCCGTCGTGGAAGGGCCGCATCGGCGCCGCGCCGGCCGGGCCCGACTTCCAGGCCATCGTCAGCGCCGTGCTGCAGTTGAAGGGTGAAGAGGCCACTGCCGCCTGGCTCAAGGGCCTGAAGGAAAACCTGGTCACCTACCGCGGCAACAGTGTGGCGATGAAGGCTACCAACGACGGCGAGATCGAAGGCTCGGTGATCTACCACTACTACTATTTCGGCGACATGTCCAAGCGCGGCGAGAACACCGAAAAGCTCGGCCTGCACTACTTCCGCAACCAGGACCCGGGCGCCTTCGTCAGCATCTCGGGCGGCGGCGTGTTGGCCTCCAGCAAGCGCCAGCCGCAGGCCCAGGCCTTCATCAAATGGCTTACCGGCAAGGGCGGGCAAGATATCTTGCGCACCGGCAATTCATTCGAATACGCGGTGGGCGAGGGCGCCGCATCCAACCGCAACCTGGTGCCGATCCCCGAGTTGCAGGCGCCCAAGATCGAGATGTCGAAGCTCGACACCGCCAAGACGCAAGACCTGATGCAGAAGGCCGGCCTGCTGTAAGCCGACTTGTTGTGACCTTTGTCAACGCACGGTGACGATGTCCCGGTGCATGGGCGCCAGCACGGCCAGCAACTGGTTTTGCGTGCTGAACGGAATGTTCTGCCGCCGCATGCTGCCCTGCAGCACTTCGACCAGTGCGTTGAAGTGCATGCGCTCGATCTTCAGGTCGGCGTGGGCGCCCTTCATGGTTTCGCCGTCGTACACGCAAGGCCCGCCGGCGGCCACGCAGATCTTGTCGGTCAGCTGGCCCTTCAGGTAGGCGGGCTTGACGTGCCGGAACATGGCGCCGATGCGCGGATCTTCGCGCACGTGGTCCACGAAATCGTTCATCAGCGCGGTGATGCCGGCTTTTTCGCCCAGCGCCACATACAGCGGCGATGTTTGCGTGCCCGAGATCTCGACGTTGCGCGGCGGGCCTTCCGTGGGCGCCACGGTTTGCGTTTGCGCCAACGCGCTGGTGCCGAGCGTGGCCAGCAGCGCAAAGGCCAGGCCGGTGATGTAGGGGTGCATGGTGGATTTCGACATGGTCAGAACGCGACCTGGGCCGACAGGTAGCCGCCGGTCTGCTTGCGGTTGGACGTGACGCCGGGCACGATGCGGCCCAGGTCCACATAGGCCAGCGTCAGCGAGAAATGTTTGCTCGGCGCCCAGGCCAGGAAGAGGTCCTTCCAGTTGTCTTCGCGCAGCGCGTCGGCCAGGCCGGCTGCAGCGCCCAGCGCTTCCAGGTTGTTCGGCTTGAAGCGGTATTCGGCGCCGATGGCCACTTGCGGACTCAGCAGATAGGCTACCGAAAATTCAGGCTGCAGGCTGCGGCGGTTCTTGCCCGGCGCGCCCGAGCCGAAGCCGAGCAGGCCGTTCTGGTTGGCGTTGGTGCTGCGCAGCGTGGCGTTGACCAACAGGCCCTGGCCGAGGAACAACTTGGTCGCGCTGACGTAGAAATCCGTGCCTTCGCGTTGCGTGCCCAGGAAGTCGAGCACCGAGCCCAACGAGCCGGGCCGCACGCGTTTGTGTTCCAGGCCCACCGCGATCTGCGGCATCGGCGTGTCGCTGTCGAGCACCGCGTCGCCGGCCACCCGGACCTTCAGGCCCACGATGTCCATCTTCAAGTGCGGATCGGGCGTGATGCCGAACGGCGCGATGCCGTTCAAGGCAAAGGCGGGCGAAGCGCCGAAGTCCTGCCGCGCCAGCGACAGCTCGACCCGGTCGTGCCAGCCGATGGCGGCGCCCGTGATGGTCAGGCCGTAGTCCTGCGTGCTGACCCGCGTCACCGCGGCGGTGGCGCCGACCTCGCGTTCGGTGGCGTTGCTGCCGATCACCGCCCAGGGCGTGAGGCCGCCGCCGGCCGCGCCGTCGATGCTGCTCACGCCGCCGGTCAACAGCAGTTTGCCGGTGTCGGCCTGCACTTGCAGGGGAAGGAAACAGGCGGCCGCAAGGGCCAGCAGAGGAAGGGTGGGGAGGGACGAAATTTTCATGGGGCCGCGAGAAGAGGTTGCAATTTGTAATTCGCAACGGCCGAACTTGCAAGCCTTGTGCCGTGTTTACAACGGCTGTTGACTTAGCGCTGGCAGCTTGAGTTCAGGGCGCCAGCCAATCACAACGCAACTGTCGCGCGTGGTGGGCGTTGGTCCGCATGCGTACATAAGCCGTGGGCAGACCCATGGCCAACGCACACAGCGGCAGCGCCCACACGGTGTGCAGCACCAGCGACGGAATCCAGCCCACCCAGCCCATGAGCCACAGCGTGAGCACCAGGTCGAGCAGTTCGTATTCGACGCGGTGGCCGGCCTTGTTCGCCACATGCCACTTCTTGATGCGTTGCAGTTCGTTGAGCGAGACAGGGCTGACCATGGAAACCTCCGATGCCTGAATGTAAGGGTTTACCCTTGTTTTGGTCAAGCGCGACAGGGTGGGGCCGGCTAGAGACCGCTGCCTGAAAACTAGCCCGCGGCGCAGATACTTCAACCCGGCGCGGTGTCTGCGTGCGCAGATCGGTGGACGCAGCTTGTGGATACGATGTCGCCATGCGCCAACCATCCGCCTCCGCCCACGGCGCTGCGCCCGCCCATGCCCCCGGGCTGCGCCATGCCTATTTCATCAGCCACCCCAACGTCGTCATCAGTCGCGAGGTGCCCGTGCCGCGCTGGCCGCTGTCGCCCATGGGCCGCGAACGCATGGCGGCCGGCCTGCGCCAGCCCTGGGTGGCCGGCATCGGCGCCGTGGTCAGCAGCAGCGAGCAAAAGGCCATCGACGGCGCGGAAATCCTGGCCGAGCACCTGGGGCTGGCCCTTACGCAAGACGCGGGCCTGGACGAGAACGACCGCAGCGCCACGGGCTTTCTGCCGCCCGCGGAATTCGAGGCCATGGCCGATGCGTTCTTCGGCGAGCCCGGGGTTTCCGTGCGCGGCTGGGAGCGTGCCGTGGACGCGCAGCGCCGCGTGGTGGCCGCCGCGGGCCGGGTGCTGGCGGCGCATGACGGGCCGGGCGCCCTGGCCATCGTCTCGCATGGCGCGGTCGGCACGCTGCTGTACTGCCACCTGGCGGGCGTGCCCATCGGCCGGCGGTGGGACCAGCCGCCCAACGGCGGCGGCAATTACTTTCGCTTCACGCTGACGCCGCCCTCTGTCGATGGTTGGTGGCGTGCTTTCGACCTGGTCTGAACCGGCCGCCGTGGTGGCGCCCGCCATCGCCAAACCGGCTGCGCCATGGACTCGCTGATCACCGCCGCAGCCCGCGCGCTGGCCGCCGGTGATGCGCTCGGCGCGTTGAAGCGTGTGGCCCTGCGCGACGACCCGCCTGCCCTGGCGCTGCGTGGCATCGCCATGGCCCAGCTCGGCGAACACCCGCGTGCCCGCGAACTGTTGCGCCGCGCGGCCCGCGGCTTCGGCAGCCATGAGGCGCTGGCGCGTGCGCGCTGCGTGGTGGCCGAGGCCGAGGTGGCGCTGGCCATGCGTGAGTTCGGCGGCCCACCGCGCGCGTTGGCGGCAGCCACGGCCACGCTTGCGGCCCACGCCGACCACGGCAACGTGCGCCAGGCCCAGTTGATCGCGGTGCGTCGGCTGTTGTTGC
>JAQGMQ010000371.1 GCA_028292305.1 Rhodoferax sp. | reverse complement strand
AGCTTGACCGGGCCGGTCACGTCGAACAACGGCCGCGACGGCGAGCCTAGGCAGGTGAACAATACGTGGCGGCTCACCCCTTCGGGTCGGATCAGGCTGTGGTCCTGACCTTGTTCGAGGTAGGAATGGTCGCGGGTGCGGGTGAGCAGCCCGCCGTCTCGCACCACGTAAAGCCGCGAATCGCCGCAATGCACCCAGGTCGCGGTGCCGGCCTGCACCACCGCGGCCACCAGGGTGGTGCGCGGCGTGTCGAGCATGCCGCGCTCACCGGCGTAACGCAGGATCTGGTGGTGCGACGCCAGCACTGCGTCGTTGAGGAATTCCGGCACCGCCGTGAGCAGCGGCCGCGCGCGTTTCTGGTAGAGATTGGTCATGGCCTGCAGCGCAAGTTGCGCGGCGACCTCGCCCTGCGGATGACCGCCCATGCCGTCGGCCAGCAGAAAGAGCCCCGATTGGCGTGTGTAGCAATACCCCATGCGGTCTTCGTTTTTCTCGCGGCCGCCTTTACGGCTGACCTGGAACACCGAAAACTTCACTTGAACTTGGAGCCGAGGCTGGTGATGTCGCGTACCGGCTTCTTGCCGTCGGCGGAGACCAGCGTGTCGAACTGCAGCCGGATCTTTTCGCCGACCGACAGCTTGGTGTAGCGCCGCTCTCCCTCGCGGCTCAGTTCCTTCTGCAGCGCGAACACCGATTGCGGGCGCGACAGCGGGTCGATCGACATGCACCATTCGACGACCTCGATCAGGTTGTCGGAATACACGCCGCGCAGCCGCGACAGTGCCAGTGCCAAGCGGTCCTTCTCGAGCCGCTGTGGCGCTTCATTCGGCGGGTAACCCTGCATGCAGGCATAGATGCAGGCGCCGATGGCATAGATGTCGGTCCAGGGGCCCATGGTGGCGTCGCGCCGGTACATCTCGGGCGCGGCAAAGCCTGGCGTGTACATCGGGCGGATGAAGTTGCCTTCCTTGTTGAGCACTTCGCGGGCGGCGCCGAAGTCGATCAGCACGGCCTTGTTGTCATCGGTGATGAAAATATTGGCCGGCTTGATGTCCAGGTGCAGCATCTTGTGCTGGTGCACGATGCGCAGGCCGCGCAGGATCTCGTCGAACAGCGAGCGGATCGTGGACTCGCGAAACACCTTCTGCTTGCGCAGGTCGCGCGAGGTGATGATGAAGTCCTGCAGGGTCGCGCCCTCCAGGTAGTTCATCACCATGTAAACGGTTTCGTTCTCGCGGAAGAAATTGAGCACACTCACCACCGACGGGTGGGAGATCTGGGCCAGCGAGCGCCCTTCTTCAAAGAAACTCTTGAGGCCAAGGCGGTAAAGCGACAGCTTTTCAGGAGAGACCTGCGGCAGCAGCTCGCCGGCATTGCGGGTGGCCAGAGAGGTCGGCAGGTATTCCTTCACCGCGACCTGCAGGCCTTCGACGTCGAGCGCCAGATACACCACGCCAAAGCCACCGGAAGACAACCGACGAACGATGCGATAGCCCCCAATGACTGTGCCAGGCGGCAGCGTAGCCGGTTTGATCTTTGACATAATTTTGGATGGGAAAATCGCGACACGGGCCGGACACTGTTATTCCAGTTATTCTCCGGGCAACCGCAACCATCAGGTCTTAAGAATGCCAGTTTACAGCATGACTGGCTATGCCAGTGCACAGCACAGCACAGCCCCAGCCACCCCGGAATCCGAGGCAAAACCCGGCGCCGCGCGGCGTCTGGGCCTTGAAATCCGCTCGGTCAACAGCCGTTTTCTGGACCTCTCCTTCCGCCTGCCCGACGAACTGCGCAGCTTCGAGCCAGCGCTGCGCGACCTGCTGCAGGCCAAGCTCAAACGCGGCAAGGTGGAGGTGCGCGCAGCCGTCGAGCAAACCACCTCGGGTGTGCTGCCCGAACCCTCGGTGCGGCTCATGCAAAGGCTGAATTCGGTACAGGATTCGGTGCGCGCCTGGCTGCCGACCGCCACGCCGCTGAGTGTGGCCGACGTGATCCGCCTGGCGGCCAGCGAGCAGACGCCCGCGCAGGACTGGGCCGACGCCGTGTTGCCACTCGCCGAAAAGACGCTGAAGGAACTGATGCAGGCGCGCCAGCGCGAAGGCGGACGGCTGGCCACCATGCTCACCGGCCACGTGACGCAGCTGCGCACGCTGGTGCAGCAGGCGCAACCCCTGGTGCCGCAACTGGTGGAGCAGCAGCGGCAACGTTTCGTCGAGCGCTGGAAAGAAGCGATGGCGCTTTCCGAAGGCACGGCGCTGCCCGAGGCGGCGCAGGAACGCGCGCTGAGCGAGGCCACCGCATTTGCCATCCGCATCGACGTCGCCGAAGAACTGACGCGCCTGAATTCGCACCTGGACGAGATCCAGCGCCTCATCACCAAGGGCGGCGAAATCGGCAAGCGGCTCGACTTCCTGATCCAGGAGCTGCACCGCGAAGCCAACACGATGGGCTCGAAATCGGCGGCACTCGAGTTGACGCGCATCTCGGTCGAGATGAAGGTGCTGATCGAGCAATTGCGGGAGCAGGTTCAGAACATCGAGTAGGCGGGCAGGCAGGCAGGATCAGGGTTTTGTGACGGACGGCGACCACGAACTAATGCGGCTGCGCGCCGAGAACGCGCGTCGCAGGCCTGCTGGACGCACAAGGCATCGTCTGGAGAACCGCCCCGTCAAATTCGTCCAGGGCGTTGCCCATGACTACGGATGAAAAGGTCTCGCTCTTTCGCCGTTTTTTTCGCGGCCGCAGCGATGTCTATCCCTTGCGGTGGGAGAGCCAGACCAGCAGCAAAAGTGGGTACGCTCCAGTTTGCGCGAACGAATGGCGCCCAGGTGTTTGCGAGAAACCCCGCATCAAGTGCGCAGACTGCAGCCATCGCTTGTTCGTTCCTTTGGCGGACCAGACGATCTATGACCATCTCGCTGGCCGCCACACGATTGGGGTGTATCCGCTGCTGGCCAATGACACTTGCTTTTTCCTGACGGTGGACTTCGATGAAGCCGACTGGCGCTCCGATGTCCAGGCGTTCGTTCAATCCTGTCGTGAACTGGGCGTGCCCGCCGCGCTGGAAATCTCGCGCTCAGGCAAAGGTGCCCACGCATGGGTCTTCTTCGTGTCGGCCGTCTCGGCGCGGGACGCACACCGGCTCGGCACGGCCCTGATCAGCCATACCTGCAGC
>JAQGMQ010000365.1 GCA_028292305.1 Rhodoferax sp. | reverse complement strand
GCCCGTCAGGCCTACCAGCAGGAGATGAACCGCCTGGGCCGCGAAGCCGCCTCGCGCCATCTGCTGCGCGCCCTGTATTCACCGAACCAGGTGCAGGAACAGATGACCTGGTTCTGGCTCAACCATTTCAACGTGCACGAGGCCAAGGCCAACCTGCGCGCCATGGTCGGCGACTACGAGGACACGGCCATCCGGCCGCATGCGCTGGGCAAGTTCCGCGACCTGCTCGGCGCCGTGGCCCACCACCCGGCCATGCTGCGTTACCTGGACAACGCGCAGAACGCGGCCGGCCGCATCAACGAGAACTACGCCCGCGAACTGCTGGAGCTGCACACGCTGGGCGTCGGCGGCGGCTACAGCCAGCAGGACGTGCAGGAGATGGCGCGGGTGCTGACCGGCGTGGGCGTGTCCGACAAGCCCGAAGCGCCCAAGCTGCGCCGCGCATTGCAGGCCGACTACGTGCGCCGCGGGCTGTTCGAGTTCAACCCCAACCGGCACGACTACGGCGCCAAGCAACTGCTCGGCCAACCGGTGCGCGGCCGCGGCCTGGGCGAGCTCGACGATGCGCTCGACCGGCTGGCGCGGCACCCGGCCAGCGCCCATTTCATCAGCCTGAAGCTGGCGCGCTACTGGCTGGCTGACGCGCCGCCGCCGGCCCTGGTGGAGCAGATGGCGCAGACCTTTTTGCACAGCGACGGCGACATCGCCGCCACGCTGCAGACGCTGATGACCACGCCCGAATTCCAGGGCGCCAGCCGCAAGTTCAAGGACCCGGTGCGCTACGTGGTGTCGGCCGTGCGGCTGGCCTACGGCGACGCGGGCGCGCCGATGGTGATCAACACCGGCCCGATGCTCAACTGGCTGAACCGCATGGGCGAACCGCTGTACGGCCGGGCCACGCCGGACGGTTATCCGCTGGAGGCATCGGCCTGGTCCAGCCCCGGCCAGATGGCGACGCGGTTCGAGATCGCCCGCATCATCGGCTCGGGCAACGCCGGCTTGTTCCGCGCCGAGGGAGCGCCACCGCCGGATCGGAATGAACGGCCAGCCCAACCGCAACTGGCCAACGCGCTGTTCGACCAGGCCATCCGGCCGTCGCTGGGCGAGCCCACGCGGGCTGCGTTGGCCCAGGCCAAGACGCCGCAGGAATGGAACAGCTTCCTTTTGTCTTCCCCCGAGTTCATGAGCCGATAGGAAAGGCGAATGAACCTGCTGCGCGGCCCAATCTCGCCCCTGCGGTCCTCACCGTACAGGCGTACGGCTCCGGTCCTCGGCGCGACCTCGGGCCGCTCGCAACGGTTCATTCATCCTTTCAACTGAGGAACCCACCAGATGCAACGCCGCCACCTGCTCCAATCCCTCGCCGCCCTGCCCTTCGGCATCCATGCCGGGCAACTGTTCGCCGCGCCGGCCGCGCAGTCGCGCCTGCTGTTCGTGTTCCTGCGCGGGGCCTATGACGCGACCAGTCTGCTGGTGCCGGTGGGCAGCGACTTCTACTACGCGTCGCGGCCCGATATCGCGATCGCCCGGCCAAGCGACGCGCCCGATAGCGCGCTGCCGATCAATGCCGACTGGGCGTTGCACCCGGCGCTGCGCGAATCGGTGTATCCGCTGTGGCAGAAGGGCGAGGCCAGCTTCATTCCGTTCGCCGGCACCGATGACTTGTCGCGCAGCCATTTCGAGACGCAGGACAGCATCGAGCTGGGCCAGCCGCTGACCGGCAGCAAGGACTACCGCTCGGGCTTTCTGAACCGGCTGGCCGGTGTGATGAACGGCGCGCAAGCCAGCCTGCAGCCGATGGCCTTCACCGACCGCCTGCCGCTGGTGCTGCAAGGCGCAGTGAACGTGCCGAACACGGCGCTCAAGTCGCTGGTGAAACCCGGCGTGGACACGCGGCAGGCGGCCATCATCAGCGCCATGTACCAGGGCACACCGCTGGCCGCGCCGGTGGCCGACGGCTTTGCGCTGCGCGACGAGGTCACGCGCGAACTGGGCTCCGAGATGCTGGCCGCCAGCCGCGGCGCCATCAGCGCCAAGGGTTTCGAGCTGGAGGCGCAGCGCATCGCACGGCTGATGAAGGACCGCTACCACCTCGGCTTCGTCGACGTGGGGGGCTGGGACACCCACGTGAACCAGGGCGGCGCCACCGGCTACCTGGCCTCGCGGCTCGAGGAATTGGGCCGCGGCCTGGCCGCCTTCGCACAGGAAATGGGGCCGGCCTGGCGCGACACCACGGTGGTGGTGGCCAGCGAATTCGGCCGCACCTTCCGGCAGAACGGCAACCGCGGCACCGACCATGGCCATGGCTCGGTGTACTGGGTGCTGGGCGGCGGGCTGCGCGGCGCGCGCATCGCCGGCGAGCAGGTGGCGGTCGACGCCGGCAGCCTGTTCCAGAACCGCGACTACCCCGTGCTGAACGAATACCGCGCCGTGCTGGGCGGTTTGTTCACCCGCCAATTCGGCCTTGGCGCGGCGCAGCTGCAGCAGGTTTTTGCGGGTGTGGCGCCGCGCGACCTGCAGCTGATTTAGCCGTACTGCCGCGCGCGGTTAGAGTCGAGCCCCGCCTCGACCGTTTTTGCCGCCCCATGAAACCACCCGCCCGCCTGCAGTCCCTGATCGAAGAAGGGCTGATCGACACCGTCGTGCGCCAGCTCATGAGCGGCAAGGAGGCCATGGTGTTCGTGGTGCGCAGCGGCGACGACACCCGTTG
>JAQGMQ010000360.1 GCA_028292305.1 Rhodoferax sp. | reverse complement strand
GAGGGTGGTCGTTGACGTCCCTGCGCGTCACGTCGACCCTCACCCTAGCCCTCTCCCGCACGCGGGAGAGGGGACAAGTCAGCGGGTGCTGACCGGTAGCGAGCGCAGCGACGCGTCCGGTATCCTGGCACCGACTTTCCCCCTGTATGCGCTGAGGAGCGGAGGATTCGGCGGATCAGGGCTGGCGTTGTTTGAGCCGCAGGCGAGTTTAGCCAGACCCCGCCGAATCCGAACACCGCAGGGTATCCGCAGCGCAGCGGAGGATCGCAGACAGCGGGGGCGATTTCTTTTGGTGATTTTTCTTGTTCGCACAAGAAAAGTTACTCGCCCGCCGGTGCGACTACCGGCCAGCGGCGTCAACCAACGTTGACAAATCAACCAGACTTGACGCCGAAACCCAACCCGTCGACAGGCTCAAGGCGAACGGGGGGCAAAGCTTCTAACGAACGAACGAACAAACAGGCTGTGGGGTCAGCCCGGCCGCTTCAACAAGCTCTGCAAGAACGGCACTCTCAATGCCCTCACCGCTTCATCCAGCCCAACCCGACCCCATACGGCCCCCTGAACCACTCCACAACCCAGCACAAGCCCAGCCCCTACCTGAACTCCCCCTCGCGCAGCCACTTCGTCGCCACCCACTTTTCCCCCGCCAACACCGGCGCCCCGCCATGCAGCGTGCGCGTGGTCGGGTCGGGCCGGTCGTAGCTGAAGAACACGGCGTTCCCGCGTTGTGGCGCGACTTCGAGCTGGATGTCGGGGAAGGTGGTACCGCCACCCTGCTCGGGTTCGTTGAGGTACATCACCAGCGTGGCCAGCCGCTGGCCGCCGCGTTTGAGGATGGTGGCCGAGCCGGAGGCTGCGGGGTCGAAGTAATCGTAGTGCGGCTTGTATTCGGCGCCTGGGCGATAGTTCAGGATCTGCAGGCCTTCGCCGTTGACGACCGGCCAGTTCAGGAGCCGTGCGATGCGGGCCTCGATGCGGGTGATGAGCTCGGTTTCACCGCGCTGGAAGAACATGCCGTCGCTGGTGCGCGCGGCGTTCAGCTCTTCGCCGCCGGTGTCGATCTCCACCGTGCGCGATCGGTCCAGCCGGGGCCGGGCCGAGGCGATCAGCGCGTCGCATTCCTCGGTGCTCAGCAGGTTGCCGAACACCACCACGCGCGGATGGCGCAGGCTGCACAGGATCTGAACCTGGCGATCGCCAGCGTCGACGAAGGGGGCGCCTTCCACCGCCACCGGCTCGGGTACACGCACAGGTGCAACGATGGCCGGCGCAAGGACCGCGGCGCTTTGAACGGCCTTGGCCGGCACGCCGACCGCGGGCTGCTTGACGACAGTGCGCACCGCCGTGGTGAACTGCGGCATCGACGCCGGCAACACGCCGGACGACGGGAGCGGCAGCCCCTTTTGCCGCAGGTGCTGGGTCAGCGTGGATTCCATCGCCTCGGCGGCCACGTCGGCCTTCCAGCCTGCTTCGCGCATCGATTTCAGGATGGCTTCCGCGCTGTGGCCGGCCTCGGCCTGGTCGACGATCCACTGCCGCAGTTGCGGCGTGACGGGTTGGGTTGAAGTGTGTTGCTTCATGGGACGTCTCCGGGGCGGGTCGGCCGCTTCAGGCGGCCAGTTTACGGCGGAAGACCAGCCGGTCGGGCCGGGACACCGCGGCGGCGTAGGCATAACCCTCGAGGTCGAAGGCTTCGAGCTGCTGCGGCAGCGTGACGCGCTGCGTCGCCGCGAAACGCGCCATCAGGCCACGCGCCCGCTTGGCCATGAAACTGATGATCTTGTAGTGGTCGTTGCGCAGCTCTTCGAACACACATTCGACCACGCGGGCCTTGAGGGTCTTGCGGTCCACCGCCTTGAAGTATTCCTGCGAGGCAAGGTTCACCACCACCGGCGTCTTGTCGGCGCGCAGGCGCTTGTTCAGGTGTTCGGCGATCTGGCTGCCCCAGAAGCTGTAGAGACTCGGCCCCTGCGGATTCGCCAGCCGCGTGCCCATCTCGAGCCGGTAAGGCTGCATGCGGTCGAACGGGCGCAGCACGCCATAGAGCCCGCTCAGGATGCAGAGGTGGTCCTGCGTCCAGGCCAGGTCATCGGACGATAGGCTGGTGGCGTCGAGCCCGCCATACACGTCGCCGTTGAAAGCCAGCACGGCCTGCTTGGAATTGTGGGCGGTGAAGCGCGGGCGCCAGGCCTGGTAGCGGGCCACGTTGAGCGCGGCCAGCGGGTCGCTCAAGTGCATCAACTCGGCGATCTGCCGGGGCGACTGCGTCTTCAACAGCGCGATCAGTTCGGTGGAGCGGGGCACGAACTGCGGCTGGGTGTGCGGCACATCGCCGGCGGGGGTGTCGAAATCAAGCGATTTGGCAGGTGACAGCAGGAACAGCATGGCGGGGCGGTGGGACCAGGTTTTGGGGCCGGACCCGAGGGGGCCAGCCGAGCGCGGTATCTTAGGTGAAGCCCGGCAGCGGGCTGCGGACCGGCCTGCGCACGGATTTTGTAACCCGTGGATGCAGCCGGGAAAGGCGGCATTAAAATTACGATAAGTTAAATTGATTTAACATTGTTGA
>JAQGMQ010000856.1 GCA_028292305.1 Rhodoferax sp. | reverse complement strand
GCGGCTGCGCCTGGCCACGGCCGACGGCAGCCTCCTGACCTGGACCGGCCAGCCCACCCCCGAGAGTCGCTTCGGCGGCCCGGGCACGCTGGTGTTCATGGAAGTCGCGGCGCGGCGTGTGCCCTGCGCGCATCCGCTGATCCGCGACGCCACCTGCCTGCAGGTACGTGACCGCGCCTACGACGCCCAGGGGCTCGCCACGGGCACGCCAGGGCCCTGGCAGCCGTTGTTCGGTGATATCGAGGGGTACACCCACACCGAAGGCGTGCGCAACGTGCTGCGCGTGAAGCGCTTCGAGCGTGCCACGCCGATGCCGGCCGATGTGTCGTCCCGGGTGCTGGTGCTCGACATGGTGGTTGAGACCGAAGCCACGGGGCCGTGAACGGGGTGGGTGCCGAGCCCGCAGGGCTGGCTGAGCCGCCCGAGCCCATCGGCGACGCGGCATCGGCCCGCCGCAGGTGCGCGGCGCTGCAGCAACGCCTGGCGCAGGCCGGCGTGGCGCTGCGCACGCCGCCCGCCGAGCCGACGACCTGCTGTGGCCGTGGCTGCAACGGATGCGTATGGGAGGGTTATTTCGGCGCGGTCGCCTACTGGCTGGAAGACGCCCAACAGGCGCTGTTGCCGACTGGTTGAGCGCCGCCACCGAAGGGCCGCTTCGAGACCCTTTTCAAGGCCAGTGTCAGCACCGGCGCGCAGGTCAATGCGCGGGCAGCGGCGCCGGCACGGACACCGGCTCGGCCTCGTGCGCGTGGGCTGCTTCGGCTCGTTTGTCGGCCTTGGCGTCAGGCTTCTTCTCTGCCTTCTTGTCCGCCTGCCGGGCCTTCAAACCCAGCCGGCCGGGCGACAGGTACTGCGTAAGATAGATGTCGAAAGGCATGGTGTCCGCGCCTTCGATAGCCTTCTGCTCATCGACCGACTGTGTGGACATCGCCGCGAACCGCGCCTGCTGGGCGTCCTGGAACGGCTGGCCCAGCAAAGCGCCGCGGGTGGTCTCGGAAGCCGCGCGGGTGAAGCCGATGAACGAGCCGCCGAAATCCTGTTGCATGGCCGCCAGCACGCGGGCCGAGGCCAGGCTGTCGGGGTTGTCCAGCGCCGCCGCGGCGGCCTGCACGGCTTCGCTGTACAGGCTGCCGCCATGGGCCGCGTCCAGCGCCGCGGCAATCGGCGCGCACTGGGCGACGAGTTCGTGGCCCCAATCGGTCAATGTGAGCTCGGTGTCGGCGCGCTCCAGGCGCAGCCCCGGCTCACGCCCACGCGCGGCCACGCGGTGCTGGTTGCGCGCCAGCCGGGCGATTTCTTCGGGCGAATCGGGTGGGCTGTCGGACAGCAGGCAGTGCAGCAGAAACACGTCGATGAAACGCATCGTTTGCGCGTTGATGCCGATCGGCTCGAACGGGTCGAGATCGAGCAGCCGCACTTCCACGTATTCGACGCCGCGTTCGCGCAGCGCATGCAGCGGCCGTTCGCCGGGGAAGATCACGCGCTTGGGGCGGATCGTGCCGTAGAACTCATTTTCGATCTGCAGCAGGCTGGTGGCCAGCTGGTTGTAGTCGCCGCCCGGGTTGCGGATGCCGACCTTGGCGTAAGCGGCATAGGGCCGCGTCAGCGCGTCCTGCAGCGACGCGCCGTAACCGTCGAGGCTGTTGTAGCTCACCGCCAACGTCGATTGCGCGTCGCTCTGGTAGCCGAGCCGGCCCATGCGCAACGAGGTGCCGTGCGGCATGTACATGGTGTTGTCGTTCAGCGCCTGCAGCTCGTGTTCGCGCCCGGCCACGAAGCTGGAACACACGGCCGGCGACGCGCCGAACAGGTACAGCAGCAAAAACGCATGGCGGCGGAAGTTGCGGATCAGGCTGAAGTAATCTTCGCTGGACACGCCGGGCAACGACCAGTTGTAGTGGATGCCCGAAATGGTCTGCATGCGCCGCCCGTAGCGGTGGCCCAGGCCCATGCGGTACACGCTCTTGGCGCGGCCCACGTTGGAGCTGCCGTAGCGGCCGATCGGGATCGTCTCGTCGGTCGGCAGGCCACAGGGCATGCTCGACACCCACAGCATTTCGTCGCCCATGGCGTCGAGCGTGCGGTAGGTGAACTGGTGCACCTCGCGGAGTTCGGCCAGACAGTCTTCCACGCTCTTGTGCACGCCGGTGATCAGCTCGACCTGCGACTCGCTGAAGTCGGTGGTGATGTTCGGGTGCGTCAGCGCCGACCCCAAAGCCGCGGGGTGCGGCGTGAGCGCCAGGCTGCCGTCGGGCTTGGCCCGCAGGCTTTCCTTTTCGATGCCCCGGCGGATGCCCTTCAGCGTGTCGGGCGCGAGGGCTTGGATGCGCTGCAGCAGGGAGGCGCTGGCGGGCGCGGTCGGTCGGTTCATCTTGTTCTGGCCTGTAAAAACTCGGATTGGCGGGATTTGCGGGAAGTTAACACAGGCGCGCCGGGCCTGCTGCGGGACCTTCCCAGGCCCCTTTGGGGCGTCCGCCTGCTGGCGACGGCTACTGCAGAGCTGGCCGCTATCAGGTAATAAAGCCCACCGGTCCGGCCGCAGGAGGCGCGGGCTAGGCCTGCGTGGCCGTGCCCGGCTCGGCCATCTTGCGGTGCTGTTCGGCCAGCACCTGCGACGGCGTGACCTTGGCCATCGCGGCCTGCAGCCTGTTTTTGAGACCGGCAACGACATCGGCCTCGCCGTCCATCATCGCCTCGAAGCCGGCCTTGGCCACGTCGGCCGGGTCGGACTTGCCGTCGTCGGTGCCGACCTTGGTGTCCAGCATGTCGGCCCGGGCAAAAAACTCGGTGTCGGTGGCGCCGGGCATCAGGCAGGTCACCGTGACGCCGGTGTCCTTCATCTCGTTGCGCAGGGCCGCGGCAAACGAGTCGATGAAAGCCTTGGTGCCGTTGTAGACCGCCTGGAAGCTGCCCGGCATGAAGCCGGCGATCGAACCGGTGATGAGGATGCGGCCCTGGCCGCGGCTGCGCATGTCGGGGGCCACCTTCTGCAGCAGGTACAGCGTGCCGGTGATGTTGGTGTCGATCACGTGTTGCACTTCGGCGAAGTTCTGCTCCAGAAAGCCCCGGCCCAGACCATGCCCGGCGTTGGCCAGCAAGGCATCCACCGGGCGGCCTGCCACTGCGGCCAACAGTTGGTCGACGCCATCGCGGCTGGCCAGTTCGGTCGTGACCGCCGTCACCTGGGCCCCCAGCGCGCGGAAGTCGCCTACCGCCGCTTCCAGCGGCTGGTCGGCGGCCACGACCAGGTCGAAACCGTTCTCGGCGCAACAGCGCGCGAGGTTGTAGCCGATGCCCGACGACGCGCCGGTGACAACGGCGAGCGGGCGGTGGGCGGAAGTGGAAGCTGCTGGTTGGTCCATGGTGGTCTCCTGTGATTTCAAAATGGCGACAAGGTCAC
The DNA here is from genome assembly GCA_028292305.1 of Rhodoferax sp. Taxonomy (GTDB): domain Bacteria; phylum Pseudomonadota; class Gammaproteobacteria; order Burkholderiales; family Burkholderiaceae_C; genus Rhodoferax_B. Next base: position 2,914 of record JAQGMQ010000856.1, on the reverse strand, counting down.
CACTGATTGTGAAATTGCATGCCCACCCGAACCCGTGGGAGGGCCGCGCAGCCTGGCACCGGCGCGTTCCTACATCCTGCAGCAGCGCTGCCGGGGCGCAGCGTGCCGACACGCCGTGCAAGCGCATGGCAGAGCGCGACGCACGGCTGTCCGGAGTCTGCTAGCCTTGCCAGCAGAGACCTGTTTCCGACCACAACCAACAACTACAACCAACGTCCGCGCCAGCGCACCGCCATGGAACTCAACTACAGCGTCGTCCACACCCCACCCCGCGCCGCCGCCAGCGTGGTCATGCTGCGCGACGGCCCGGCCGGGCTCGAGGTGTTTCTGGTGCAGCGCCATGGCGCATCCGAGGTGCTGGGCGGCGCCTATGTGTTTCCGGGCGGCAAACTGGACGAAGCCGACGCCGCGCCCGCCCTGCTGGCGCGCCTCGACCAGCCGCTTCACCAACTGCATGCGGCCCTGGGCGAGCCCGACACCGCGGTGGACACCGCCGCGGCCCTGCACGTGGCCGCGCTGCGCGAGGTTTTCGAGGAATCGGGTGTGTTGTTCGCCCGGCCCGGCACCGTGGCCGAAGTCAGCAACGCCGCGGCGCTGCTGAAGGAAGGCATCGGCTTCGACGCGGCCCTGGTGCGGCTCGGCCTGCGGCTGCACACCGGCGCCGTGTTGCCGTGGTCGCGCTGGATCACGCCGACCTCGCCTTCGGTGATGAACAAACGCTTCGACACGCGGTTCTTCGTCGCCGCCGTGCCCGAAGGCCAGGAGGCGCGGCACGACGACCACGAGGCCATCGCCAGTGTGTGGCTGCCGCCGCGCGCCGCGCTCGAACAATATTGGGACGGCCGCATCGACCTGGCGCCGCCGCAGATCATGAGCCTGGCCCATCTGGCGCGCCACGCCAGCGTCGACGCCGTGTTCACCGAGGCCCACGGACGCCGCCCGCCGGTGGTGCAGCCCGAGCCCTTCGACGACGAAGGCACGCGCACCATCTGCTACCCCGGCGACGTGCGCCACAGCGTGGCCGAACGCGCCCTGCCCGGCCCGACCCGCCTGCGCTTTCGCAACAAACGCTTCGAGCCCGTCGACGGCTTCGAGGCCTTGTTCACCTGACCCGCCAAGCCCCACCACCATGCTGAAAACACCCACGACCTTCGTTCCCCTGCTGCGCGCCGCGGAACACCCGGCACCGCTGAACTTCATCTTCCGCAGCGACGAACTGCTGGTGCAGATCGATGCGCCGGAACTGCCCGCCGCCGACGCCCTGGCGGCCTACGGCTTGCTCGCCGACGCCTTCCACCCGGTCGGCCTGCTCGACGGCCGCTATGGCCAAACCGCCTGGGTCGCCCGCGAGGCCGAGCCGCCCGAAGGCCACGAATTCCGCAAGCTGCGCTCGTTGTTCGGCCGCATGGAGGAAGACCTGGTGTCGGTGGCCGGCCGCTCCTACCAGATCGCCGAATGGGCCCGCACCCACCGCTTCTGCGGCGCCTGCGCCACGCCCACCCAGTTCGTGCCCGGCGAACGCTGCGCGCGTTGCCCGGCCTGCGGCATGGTGGCGTACCCACGCATTTCGCCGGCCATGATGGTGCTGGTCAAAAAGGGCGACGCGATCCTGCTGGCACGCCACCTGAACTCGCCCACGCAGTTCTTCACCGCGCTCGCGGGCTTCGTGGAAGCCGGTGAATCCATCGAGGAGACCGTGCACCGCGAGGTGTACGAGGAGGTGGGGCTGCGGGTGCGCAACGTCACCTATTTCGGCAGCCAGCCGTGGCCGTTTCCGCATTCGCTGATGCTGGCGTTCACGGCCGACTACGAGAGTGGCGAGATCCGCGTCGACGAGACCGAGATCGCCGAGGCGGCTTGGTTCGGGCGCGAGGATGAAATGCCCAAGTTTCCGCCAAGGGGTTTCTCGATTGCGGGGGAGTTGATCCACGCGCATCTGCCGCGGGGGTGAAGGGGGTCGCGTGTGCGGGCCGCTTTTCGCCCAGTTCGCCGCGATCCTGTCGAAGGATCTGATTCGGGCGTCCTCAGCGCATACAGAGGGGGTAAGCCGAGGTCGGAATACCGAACGCGTCGCTGCGCTCGCTGCCGGTCAGCAGCCGCTGACTTGTCCCCTCTCCCGCGTGCGGGAGAGGGTCAGGGTGAGGGTCGGCGTGACGCGCAGGGACGTCAATCACCCCCTCACCCCAGCCCTCTCCCGCACGCGGGAGAGGGAGCAATACCGACGGCAGCCAGCGCAGCGAAGCGTCCGGCACCCGGCTCCCTGGCCCTCCCCACCCCCCTCGAAATGCGCCGAGGAGCGGAGGGTTTGGCGGACCAGGGCCGGCGTTGTTTGAGCGCAGCGAGTTCAGCCGGACCCCGCCAAACGTGAGCACCTCAGGTTCCCGCAGCGCCAGCGCAGGGCGCAGTTAGCGGGGGCGGCATCGATGGGGCCCGTTTCCTGTGCGCACAAGAAAGGGGCCTCGTCCGCCGGTGCGACTACCGGCCAGCAGCATCAACAACCGTTGACAAATCCACCAGCCATAGCAACAAAAACAGGCCCGGCACGCTCAGAACGGGAGAAGACGCTTCGACAAGCTCACCCCAGACAAAACCACGCAAAACCACATCGTGAATAAAACCCAAACACCCCCATAGGGAATACACGCACTGCCCCCTGGCACGGCCGATGCTTATCATCTCCCATGGCCTCCCCACTGCACGAGCACCCCGAGCTCCTCCTCCCAGCCCCCACCGTGCTGGACGTGGAAGCCTCGGGCTTCGGCCGGCACAGCTACCCCATCGAAGTCGGCTACGTGCTGCCCGACGGCAAAACCTACTGCACCCTGATCCGCCCCGAGCCCACCTGGACCCATTGGGACCCGGAGGCCGAACACCTGCACCACATTTCACGCGAAACGGTGTTGGCCATGGGACG
>JAQGMQ010000346.1 GCA_028292305.1 Rhodoferax sp. | reverse complement strand
GATGTTTTCACAAAAGCGTCGGCGGGCCGCTCCAGGTCGTTCGCACGTTGCCCCCAGCCCATTTCGTCCCAGCAACAAGGCCTGACCCACCATGAGCGTCTCCCGCAGGAACCTGTTTGGCAAACTCGATCTGACGCTGTTCCGCGCCATCGAATCGGCCACGGCCTTCGCCAAGCTGCGCGGCAATCCCTATGTGGAGCTGGTGCACTGGCTGCACCAGGTCTGGCAGCTGCCCGACAGCGACTTGCACCGCATCTGCCGCCACTACCGCGTCGACACCGCCACGCTCGAGCGCGACTTCACGCTGGCTCTGGGCGCCCTGCCGGCGGGTGCCAGCTCCATCAGCGATTTTTCGCACCACATCGAGCTGGCCGTCGAACGCGGCTGGGTGCTGGGCTCCCTGAGTTATGGCGGCGGCAATGTGCGTGGTGCCTGGCTCGTCGCCGCCATCACCGAAACACCCGAGCTGCGCCGGGTGCTGACCGACATATCACGCGAATTCCAGAAGATCCCCAGCGGCGGGCTCGACGAAGTGCTGCCCGGCATCGTCGAAGGCTCCGCCGAGGCGCATGAAACGGCGCACGACGGCTCGGGCTTGCCCGGCGCCACGCCCGGCAGCGCCAGCGGGGCCATGGCCGAAGGCCCGGACGGCAAGTCGGCCCTCGGCAAATACTGCACCGACCTGACCGAGCGTGCCCGTGCCGGCGAGATCGACCCGGTGATCGGGCGTTCGCACGAGATCCGCACCATGGTCGACATCCTGCTGCGCCGTCGCCAGAACAACCCTCTGCTCACCGGCGAGGCGGGCGTGGGCAAGACGGCCGTCGTCGAAGGCTTTGCACTGGCCATCGCCAGCGGTGAAGTGCCGCCGGCGCTGCGCGAGGTCAAGCTGCTGAGCCTGGACGTCGGCGCCTTGCTGGCCGGTGCCAGCATGCGTGGCGAATTCGAATCGCGCCTCAAGGCGGTGCTTGAAGAAGCCACCAAATCGCCCGTGCCGATCGTGCTGTTCGTCGACGAGGTGCACACGCTGGTGGGCGCGGGCGGCCAAGCTGGCACCGGCGACGCCGCCAACCTGCTCAAGCCGGCCCTGGCCCGCGGCACGCTGCGCACCATTGGCGCCACCACCTGGAGCGAATACAAGCGCCATATCGAAAAAGACCCGGCGCTGACCCGCCGCTTCCAGACACTGCAGGTGATGGAGCCGCTGGAGGCCTCGGCCGTGGACATGGTGCGTGGCCTGGTCGCCACCTTCACCAAACACCATGGCGTGACCGTGCTCGACAGCGCCGTGGTGGCAGCCGTTACCTTGTCGCACCGCTACATCCCGTCGCGCCAGCTGCCCGACAAAGCCATCAGCCTGCTCGACACCGCCTGTGCCCGTGTCGCGATGTCGCTGCACGCGCCGCCGGCGCAGGTGGCGCATCTGCGGCAACGGATTTTGGCAGTGAGCACCGAGCGCGTCCAACTGCAGCAGGAACAAGCCATCGGCAAGGACCGCCAGGCACGGCTCCAAGCGGTCGACGCGCAGCTGACCTCGATCCGCGACGAACTGACGGCGCAGGAAACCCGCTGGCAGCAAGAGCTGCTGCTGGTCCAGGAGATACAGGCCGCGCGGCCCGCCCCCAACAGTGACGAAGCCGAACAGCGCAGCGGCGCGTCACCGGCAGCCATGCCGCCTGGCTTGGCCGGGCTTGAAGCCAGCCTCGTCGCAGCCCAGGGCGAAACCCCGCTGGTGTTCCTGGAGGTGGACGACAACGTGGTCGCGGCCATCGTGTCCGACTGGACCGGCATCCCCGTCGGCCGCATGGTGCAAAACGAGGTGGCGGCCGTGCTGGGCCTGCAGGCGCAGTTGCAGCAGCGCGTCATGGGCCAGCCGCATGCCCTGGCGATGGTGGCCGAGCGGGTACAGACCGCGCGCGCCCGCCTCACCGACCCCAACAAACCGGTGGGCACGTTCCTGCTGGTCGGCCCGTCGGGCGTCGGCAAGACCGAGACCGCACTGGCCTTGGCCGAAGCCCTGTATGGCGGTGAGCAGAACCTCATCACCATCAACATGAGCGAATACCAGGAGGCGCACACCGTCTCCAGCCTGAAGGGCTCGCCACCCGGCTATGTGGGTTATGGCGAAGGTGGCGTCTTGACCGAAGCGGTACGCCGCCGGCCCTACAGCGTGATCCTGCTCGACGAGGTCGAAAAGGCCCACCCCGACGTGCATGAAGTCTTCTACCAGGTGTTCGACAAGGGCTGGATGGAAGACGGCGAAGGCCGCACCATCGACTTCAAGAACACGCTGATCCTTCTGACCAGCAACACCGGCTCCGACCTGATCTCGCAACTCTGCGACGACCCGCGCTGCTGCCCGAGCCGCAGGCACTGCGCGAGGCCTTGCTGCCCGAGCTGCGCAAGGTGTTCCCCGCGGCCTTCATCGGGCGTTTGTCCATCGTGCCCTACCTGCCGCTGGCCGAGACCGTGCTCGGCGACATCGTGCGCCTGCAGATGCGCCGCGTGGCTGCCCGGCTGCAGGTGGAGCATGGCATCGCACTGGCCTATGACGACACGGTGGTCGGCCACATCGTGCAGCGCTGCGGCACGCATGAGACCGGCGCGCGGCTGTTGTCGGGCTTCATCGAGCAACACGTGTTGCCGCCGTTGGCCAACCTGTGGCTCACGGCCACGCAGCGCGGCGAAAGCCTGGCCCACATCGCGATCGAAGTCGCCGAGCCGGCCGGCGAGGCTGCGCCGACGGGCGCCCGGGAGCCAGCCAAAGCGGGAGGGCTGATGTACCGATGTCGGTAACTCCGTTTTCGTAGCCAGCGTTTCTTCTGGGGCGCATGCCCGCCCCGCGTTTCCAACCACTTTGCTTTTTTCAGGAGTCAACCATGGCCACCCCCATGTTCAACAAGAGCGGACAGAAGTTCATTGCCCGCAACCGCGCCCCGCGCGTTCAGATCGAATACGACGTCGAAATCTACGGCTCGGAAAAGAAGATCGAACTGCCCTTCGTGATGGGCGTGCTTGCCGACCTGTCCGGCAAACCCACGCAGGATCTGCCGCTGGTGGCCGACCGCAAGTTCCTCGACATCGACATCGACAACTTCGACGAACGCATGAAGGCGATCCAGCCGCGCGTGGCTTTCTCGGTGCCCAACACCCTGACCGGTGAAGGCCATGTGATGGTCGACATCGCCTTCGAAAGCATGGACGACTTCTCGCCCGCCGCCGTGGCCCGCAAGGTCGACGCGCTGGCCCAGTTGCTCGACGCGCGCACCCAGCTGTCTAACCTGCAGACCTACATGGACGGCAAGTCAGGCGCTGAAGACCTGGTGCGCACGCTGCTGAAGGACAAGGGCTTGATGAAGTCGCTGGCCGCCACACCCAAGCCGCCCGCTGCGCCCGCGACTGAAGAAACCACCGTCCAGGCCTGAGCCGCGGCCCCACCCCACCCCCTTCTCAGAGGAACATCCCCATCATGGCGACCAAACAAGCCTCACCCAGCGGTGCCCGCACCAACACCGCCACGCACGTGATCGACGCCGACAGCTTCAGCAGCCTGCTCGACCGCGAATTCAAACCCAAGGGCGACCAACAGCGCGAAGCCGTTGAAACCGCGGTACGCACACTGGCCGAACAGGCGCTGTCGAACACGGCCACCATCAGCGAAGACGCGTATTCCAGCATCGAAGCCATCATTGCCGAGATCGACCACAAGCTGTCCGAGCAGATCAACCTGATCCTGCACCACACGGACTTCCAGAAGGTCGAGTCGGCCTGGCGTGGCCTGAACCATCTGGTCTACAACACCGAGACCGACGAGAAGCTGAAGATCCGCTTCATGGACATCACGAAGGACGAAGTCCGCCGCACGGTGCGCCGCTACAAGGGCATCGCCTGGGACCAGAGCCCGCTGTTCAAGAAGCTGTATGAAGAAGAATACGGCCAACTGGGTGGCGAGCCTTACGGCGCACTCGTGGCCGACTACTACTTCGACCACACCCCGCCCGACGTCGAGCTGCTGAGCGCCATGTCGAAGATTGCCGCGGCCGCCCATGCACCCTTCATCGCCGGCGCTTCGCCGTCGGTGCTGCAGATGGATTCGTGGCAAGAGCTGGCCAATCCGCGCGACCTGACCAAGATCACCTCGAACCTGGACCACGCCGCCTGGAACAGCCTGCGCGCCACCGAAGACTCGCGTTACATCGGCCTGGCCATGCCGCGCTTCCTGGCGCGCCTGCCCTACGGCGCCAAGACCAACCCGGTGGACGAATTCGACTTCGAAGAACAGACCGACGGCGCGGACCACAAGAAATACGTGTGGAACAACGCGGCCTACGCCATGGCCGTCAACATCAACCGCAGCTTCAAATACTACGGCTGGTGCACGATGATCCGCGGCGTCGAATCCGGCGGCACGGTCGAAGACCTGCCCGCACATACCTTCCCTACCGATGACGGCGGCTTCGACATGAAGTGCCCCACCGAGATCGCCATCTCCGACCGCCGCGAGGCCGAGTTGGCCAAGGCCGGTTTCATCCCGCTGGTGCACCGCAAGAACACCGACCACGCCACGTTCATCGGAGCCCAATCGCTGCAAAAGCCGCAGGAGTACATGGACCCGGACGCAACCGCCAATGCCAACCTGTCGGCACGCCT
>JAQGMQ010000314.1 GCA_028292305.1 Rhodoferax sp. | reverse complement strand
CCGCGCCAGCTCGAACAATTCCTGCGCCAGCCGGCCCACCTTGAGGCTCTGGCCCAGCGCGATCTCCAGGTAGCGGCGCCGGTCGGCGGGCCCGAGCGTGTCGGCCTTGAGCAGCAGCGTCTCCAGGTAGCCGTGCAGCGACGTGAGCGGCGTGCGCAGATCATGCGAGATGTTGGCGAACAGCTCGCGGCGCTGCTGGTCTTGCGCGGTGAGCTTCTTCCACTGCTCGGCGATGCGCTCGGTCATGCGCGCAAAGGCCTGGCCGAGCAGGGCGATCTCGCCCCCGCCGCGGCTCACCCTGGCCAACGCCGGCCCGGCCTGGTCGAAAGCGGCCACGCCCTCGGCCTCGAAGCGCCCCACGGCGGCCGTCAGCTCGCGCAGCGGCCGCGTGATCAGGTGGAACGCCACCAGCCCCGCCACCAGCCCGAGCAGCGCCACCAGCGCCATCGACCACAGCATGGTGCGGCGCACGCTGTCGCCCGTGAGCCGGTCGGACAGCGCGGTGCGGTCTTCGCCGAACAGCACCACGTAGACAAAGCCGGCCGGCTTGCCGTCGGCCAGCAGCGGCGCGGCGCTGAACACCTTGCGCGCACCGTCACCGCGTGGGTCGTCGCCGAGGATGGGCAGCGCATCGCCCGCCAGCAAGCGGCGCACCGGCGCCAGGTCGACGCGGTCGCGCTTGATGTGGCCTTCGGGCGCCGCCTGCGCCTGGATGCGGCCATCGGGGCCGAGCAGGTAGACCTCGACGCTCGGGTTCACGGCCATGAGTTTGTCGAACAGGGCGTGCACGGCCCCCGGGTTCAGGCCGCCCTGCTGCATCAGCTCGGCATTGCCGGCGATGTGCGCCGCCAGGCCGAGCGACAGGCGCTGCGTCACCTCCTGCTCGTGCCGCACACCGGCCTGCAGCTGCAGCCAGGCGGAAGCGGCGCAGCAGGCGAGCAGCAGCGCCGCGAACACCAGCGACAGGCGTTTGGACAAGGACATCGGCAAGGACATCGGAAAAGCGGATGCCTTCATGGCGCGGCCTCTTCAGCGGGCGCGGCGAGCTTGTAGCCGCGGCCCCACACGGTGAGGATGCGGCTCGGCGCGGCCGGGTCGTCCTCGACCTTCATGCGCAGCCGGTTGATGTGGGTGTTGACCGTGTGTTCATAACCGTCGTGTTGGTAGCCCCAGACCTGGTTCAGCAGATCGAGCCTGGAGAACACCCGCCCCGGATGCCGCGCGAAGAAGTAGAGCAGGTCGAATTCGCGCGGTGTGAGTTCGATGGGTTTGCCGTCCATCGTCACCTCGCGCGGCAGCGGGTCGATGCACAGCCGGTCGAACGTGAGCCGGCCCGATTCGATGCGGGCGTTGCGGGCCATGGCCTCGGTGCGGCGCAGCAGGGCCCGCACGCGCGCCACCAGCTCCAGCACCGAAAACGGTTTGGCCAGGTAGTCGTCGGCGCCCAGCTCCAGCCCGAGGATGCGGTGCACTTCGCTGGAGCGCGCGCTGGTGATGATGATCGGCGTGTAGCGCGCCATGGCACGGGCGCGGCGGCAGATCTCGAGGCCGTCGACGCCGGGCAGCATCAGGTCGAGCACCAGCGCATCCCAGGCGCCGCGTTCGAGTTCGCGCACACCGGCATGGCCGTCGGCCGCATGCACCACGGCGTAGCCCTCGTCCTGCAGATGCATGCGCAGGAGGTCGGCGATGTGGGCATCGTCTTCGACGATCAGCACGCGTTTGGGAGTGTCCATAGGGCCGAATTATCGGACGAGTGGGTTCGGAGAGTTGTCACGATTAATTGAACATTTCGTGATGAAACGGCGAGCGCATGGCTTCAACAATCCAGCCCATGGACCACACAGCCCCCACCCCCGACAACGTTGCCCGCCCAGGCCACCAGCCACTTCGGCCGATCCAGCCGCTGTGGGTGCGCCTGACCCATTGGCTCAACGCACTCGCCGTGCTGGTGCTGGTGGCCAGTGGCTGGCGCATCTACAACGCGGCGCCGTTCTTCCCGTTCACGCTGCCGGCGGCGCTGACGCTCGGCGGCTGGCTCGGCGGCGCGCTGCAATGGCACTTCGCAGCGATGTGGGTGCTGGCCACCAACGGCCTGGTCTACCTGTGCAGCAACCTGTTCAGCCGCCGGCTGTTCACCAAGTTTTTCCCGGTGACGCCGGCCGGCTTGTGGCACGACGCCCTGGCCGCGCTGCGCGGCAAGCTGTCGCACGCCGACCCGCGCCACTACAACCATGTGCAGCGCTTCGCCTACCTGTTCGTGATGGTCGACATCGTGGTGCTGGTGCTGTCGGGCCTGGTGTTGTGGAAGTCGGTGCAGTTCGGTGTGCTGCGCGACCTGCTCGGCGGTTATGAATTCGCGCGCCGCATCCACTTCGTGGCCATGGCCTTGCTGGTCGGCTTCGTGGTGGTGCACCTGGTGATGGTGGCCCTGGTGCCGCGCACGCTGCTCAGCATGTTGAGCGCCCAGAAAGTGAAGGAGTGAAGACCCCATGAAAATCCTGCAACGCCCCACCCTGGCCGCCATCGCCGGTATCGACGCGGACGCCGCACTGGCCGAGGCCCGCAAGCTGATCGGGCGCGGCGTCGCGCAACCCGCGCGCCGCGCGTTTCTGCAACGCTCGTTGACATTGGGCGGCGTGGCCCTGCTCACCGGCTGCAGCATCAGCGACAACGCCGGTGTGGAAGCCGCCCTGACCCGCATTTCGCGCTTCAACGACGCCGCCCAGGGCTGGCTGTTCGACCCGAACCGCATGGCGCCCACCTACAGCGACGCCGAGATCACCCGCCCGTTTCCGTTCAACGCCTACTACGGCGAGGACGAAGTGCGCGAGGTCGACGAGGCGGGCTACAAGCTCGAAGTGACCGGCCTGGTGGCCGACAAGCGGAGCTGGACCTTGCCCGAGCTGCGCGCCATGCCGCAACAGGACCAGATCACCCGCCACATCTGCGTCGAAGGCTGGAGCGCCATCGGCAAATGGGGCGGCGTGCGGTTTGCCGACTTCCTGCGCCGCGTGGGCGTGGACACGACGGCCAGGTACATCGGCTTCAAGTGCGCCGACGACTACTACACCAGCATCGACATGGCCACCGCGCTGCATGCGCAGACGCTGCTGACCTTGACCTACGACGGCCAGCCCCTGCCACCCAAATACGGCTTTCCGATGAAGCTGCGCATGCCCACCAAGCTGGGCTACAAGAACCCGAAACACATCCAGGCGATTTTTGTGACCAACACCAACCCTGGCGGCTACTGGGAAGACCAGGGCTACAACTGGTTTGGCGGGAGTTGAACCACGAGGGTGAGACCCTCCGACAGATCAGCACCGCCGAAACGCAAGGCCGTGTTCATTCCGAACCGCGGCTATTTTTGAAAACACTCTGAAGGAAACGACATGAACAAAATATAAACAACCCTGCTCGCCGCCCTGCTCGCCATCGGCTCGGTCTCGGCCTTCGCCGCCGACGAAATGAAGAAGGACGCGATGGGCAAGGACGCCATGTCCAAAGATGCCATGGCCAAGGATGGCATGGCGAAAGACGGCATGGCCAAAGACGGCATGGCGAAAGACGGCATGAAGAAGGACGCGATGAAGAAAGACGGCATGAAGAAAGATGCCATGGGCAAGGATGCGATGGGCAAGGACGCCATGGCCAAAGACGAAATGAAGAAGTAAACCCGCCAAGCGCCACTTCATCAGGAGCTGTGCACCATGCTGGTCTTCATCTTGTCTTATTTGGGCGGGGCGCTGACCATCCTGGCGCCCTGCATCCTGCCCGTACTCCCGTTCGTCTTCGCACGCGCCGACCAGCCCTTCACCAGAAGCGGGCTGCCGCTGCTGGGCGGCATGGCCCTGGCGTTCACCGCCGTGGGCACGCTGGGCGCCGTGGCCGGCCACTGGGCCGTGCAGGCCAACGAATACGGCCGTGCGGCGGCGATGGCCTTGCTGGCCCTGGCCGGCCTGAGCCTGCTGTTGCCACGGCTGGCCGAACGCCTGGCCCGGCCTTTCGTGAGCCTGGGTTCGAGCCTGGCCAATGCGGCCGCCGGCCCGCGCCCCGCGGCCACCGCCAACCGAAGTCCGGCCGCCACTTCATTCGTGCTCGGTTTGGCCACCGGCCTGTTGTGGACACCCTGCGCCGGCCCCATCCTCGGTCTGATCCTGACCGGTGCCGCGCTGCGGGGGCCGAGCGTGCACACCTCCCTGCTGTTGCTGGCCTATGCCGCGGGCGCGCTGACTTCGCTGGCGCTGGCCCTGGTCGGTGGCGGCCGGCTGCTGGCCCGCGCCAAGCGCTTCACGGGCACCGGCGAATGGGTGCGCAAGGGCCTGGGCGCGGCCGTGCTGGCCGGCGTGGCGGCGATCGCGCTGGGGCTGGACACCGGCGCGTTGACCGCGGTATCGACCGAGGGCGCGGCCCGGCTCGAGAAAGCCTTGTTCGACCGCCTGAAGCCGGTTCCCGCGGAACGCCCACCGGCCAGTGCGTCGGGCTTGCAAGAAGCGCCTGGGATACAGCAACGCGATGGGTTCATGGCGGTGGGCATGCCGTTCAAAGTCGCCCTGCCGCCGCTGGACCTGCCGGCGGAAGGCCGCATGCAAACGCTCGACGGCGCGACCGAGTGGCTCAACTCGCCACCGCTCAGCGCGGAGTCGCTGCGCGGCAAGGTGGTACTGGTCGACTTCTGGACTTTCGGCTGCATCAACTGCCGCAACGCGCTGCCGTATGTGCGTGAATGGCACCGCAAGTACAAGGACCAGGGGCTGGTGGTGATCGGCGTGCATTCGCCCGAATTCGCGTTCGAGAAAAACCTGACCAACGTGAAGCGCGCGGTCGGCGAACTCGGCGTGTCTTTCCCGGTGGCAGTGGACAACAACTTCGCCGTCTGGCGCGCGTTCAACAACCAGTACTGGCCGGCGCATTACTTCATCGACGCCAAGGGGCAGATTCGCTTCCACCACTTCGGCGAAGGCGAATACGAAAAATCTGAACAAGTGATCCAGCAACTGCTGGAAGAAGCCAAAAAGGAAAGCAAAGCATCATGAACAAGACCAAGCCATCCACCCCATCGACCACAGAAGCGCCTAGCTCCAGGCGGCAATGGCTCGGTGGCCTGACCGCCGCCGCCGTGGGGCTCGCCGCCTGGCGCGTGTGGCCCGCGTTTGCCGGCGAATCGGCCGTCATGCTGCCGGCGCCCGCCGCCGACCTGACTGCCATGGCGGCAACCGACAGCGCCGTTTTTGCGGGTGGCTGTTTCTGGGGCGTGCAAGCCGTGTTCCAGCACGTCAAGGGCGTGACCAACGCGGTGTCCGGTTATGCCGGCGGCGCCGCCGACACCGCGCGGTACGACGAGGTCGGTTCGGGCCGCACGGGCCATGCCGAGGCCGTGCGCATCAGCTACAACCCGGCCGAGATCAGTTATGGCCAGTTGCTGCAGATCTACTTCTCGGTGGCCCATGACCCGACGCAACTGAACCGCCAGGGCCCGGACAGCGGCACGCAATACCGTTCCACCATCTTCCCCGCCAACGCCGAGCAGATGCGCGTCGCCAAAGCCTACATCGCCCAGCTCGACCAGGCCGGCGTCTTCAGCGGCAAGATCGCCACCACCGTCGAGCCCGGTGGCAAGTTCTACGCCGCCGAGGCCTACCACCAGGACTTCATGGCGCGGCACCCGGCGCACCCGTACATCGTGGTGAACGACCGGCCGAAGGTGCAGAACCTGCAGCGTATTTTCGGCGAGCGTTACCGCGCCGAGCCGGTGCTGGTGGGCGGGGCGGCCTGAGCGCGCGGACGCCCGGTCAACAGCTGCAGACAGGCCGACGCAACGCAGGTCAGGGTTGGGCAGGCAGGGCCGGGACGCCCAACACGTCGACCGGAATCTTCAGATAACACACGCCGTCGGCCTCGGCCGGTGGAAGTCGCCCGGCGCGGACATTCACCTGCACCGCGGGGATCATCAACGCGGGCAGGCCGAGACTGGCGTCGCGCGCGACGCGCATGGCGACGAAGGCCTGCTGTGACACGCCGTCGCGCACATGCGTGTTGAGGGCGCGTTGCGCGGCCACGGTGGTCTGCCAGGCCGCGGCGCGGGGCGTGGGCGTGGGTATAGGTAGGGGTGTGGGCGATGCGTCTGCCACGGCTTCTTCCACCGGCGGGTAGTCGTGGCAGACGAACAGGCGCGTCGCCTGGGGCAGGGCCAGCAATTTATGGATCGAGCCATACAGCGTGGCCGCATCGCCGCCCGGGAAATCGGCGCGTGCCGTGCCCACGTCGGGCATGAACAGCGTGTCGCCAACGAACACCGCGTCGGGGCCGATGGCATAGGCCATGTCGGCCGGCGTGTGGCCGGGCACAGCAATGGCTTGCGCACCGATGCCGCCGATGCGGAAACGCTCACCGTCCTGGAACAGGTGGTCGAACTGCGCGCCATCGGCCGTGAACGCGGCTTCCATACCGAAGAGCACCTTGAAGGTGGACTGCACTTCGCGGATGCGGTGGCCAATGGCCAGCCGACCGCCGACCTTTGCCTTCAGGTACTGCGCGGCCGACAGGTGATCGGCATGGGCATGGGTTTCCAGAATCCAGTCGACCCCCAGCGCGTGTTCGGCCAGGTAGGCCAGCAGCTTGTCGGCCGATGCGGTGCCGGTGCGGCCCGACCTGGCGTCGTAGTCGAGCACGGGGTCGATGACGGCCGCGCGCCGGCTGGCGGGGTCGGACACGACGTAGCTGACCGTGCCTGTCGCCGGGTCGAAGAAAGCCTCGATGCATACCTGCTCGACCATCGCACGCCCCTTTCAATCTACCGTCATACATTATATTTATTCGTATAATGAAGTCAATTCATTCGCTGGATCCCCGCCTGCATTCCGCTCGCAAGCCATGAGAAAACGCGCCCCTCCCATTGACCCCGCACGCCTGCGTGCAGGCGCGGCGCGGGCGGTCGCGGTGCTGAAGGCCCTGGCCCACGACGCGCGCCTGCTGCTGCTGTGCCAGCTGTCGCAGGGCGAGTACAGCGTGGGTGAACTCGAAGTGCTGCTCGACATCCGCCAGCCGAGTTTGTCGCAACAGCTCGGCGTGTTGCGCAGCGAGGGCCTGGTCGAGACGCGGCGCGACGGCAAGAACATCCACTACCGCGTGGCCGACCCGGCTGCCGTCGAACTGTTGGCGCTGCTGTACCGCCTGTACTGCCCGAAGGAACAACCGCCATGACCATCGACTGGGAACACTTCACCCCCTGGAGCGCCTTGCTCGGCGGCGCGCTCATCGGCACGGCGGCCGGGATGCTGGCGCTGTTCAACGGGCGCATCGCCGGCATCAGCGGCATCGTGGGCGGCCTGCTGCGACCCGCGAAAGCGCAGACCGCCTGGCGGCTGGCCTTCGTGCTGGGCCTGCTGGCGGTGCCGGTGCTGTACGGCCTGGTGGCAGCAGCGCCCGTTCCCGAGGTGGATGCCGGCTACGGCACGCTGGTTGCCGCCGGCCTGCTGGTCGGCCTGGGCACACGATATGGCGCGGGCTGCACCAGCGGGCACGGGGTCTGCGGCCTGGCGCGGCTGTCGCCCCGTTCCATGGTGGCGACCGCGTGTTTCATGGCTGCGGGCTTCGCGGCGGTCTTCCTGTTGCGGCATGGGGTCAACGGCTGAAGATGCGCACCATGTACCTCTTGTCCTCTGCGGCTGCCGGCCTGGTCTTCGGCCTAGGCCTGCTGCTGTCCGGCATGGCCAATCCGGCCAAGGTGCTGGGCTTCCTGGACTTGGCGGGCCGCTGGGACCCGTCGTTGGCCTTGGTGATGGCCGGCGCCGTGGCGGTGGCGTTCTTCGCTTTCCGTGTGGCGGCCCGGCGCGACAATTCGCTGCTGGGCGGCGCCATGCGGCTGCCCCCCGTCCAAGGCCCATCGGCCCGCGGCATCGACCGCCGCCTGGTGTTCGGCAGCCTGCTGTTCGGTGTGGGCTGGGGCCTTGCCGGCTTCTGCCCCGGCCCCGCGTTGGTCGCCTTGGTGGGATGGGGAACGGCGCACTTGAAGGCCGGCGTGTTCGTCGCCGCGATGCTCGTCGGGATGGCGCTGTTCCATGCGATCGAGGCGCTGCGGCGTCGTGAAGACTGACGATCCGATGTACCGTCCCATCCCCTGGATGCTGAGCGCGCGCGCCAAACTGCAGAAGCTATTTCGCATCGCCGAATGGCAGACCACGTTGCTGTGGGCCATCGTGGCCGGGGTACTGGGTGCGCTGGCCACGGAGCTGTTTCGCCTGGCCTTGCACAGCTTGGACACGGCTCTGCTGGGCCAGGGCAACGGGATGGTGGCACTGGCCCGAAGCCTGCCGCCATGGGCGCGAATTCTCACGCCGGCCTGTGGTGGCCTGATCGCGGGGCTGTTGCTCGAAGTGGCGCGCCGCACCACCGTGCAGAAGGCCACCTCCGATTACATGGAGGCTATCGTGCTCGGCGACGGGCGCATTCCCGCGGCCCAGACGCTGGCACGCAGCGCCTCTTCTCTGGCCAGCATCGCCAGCGGCGGCTCCATCGGGCGCGAAGGCTCGATGGTGCAGCTGTCGGCCCTGTGCACCTCGTTGCTCGGCCGCTGCTTCAAGTTCCCCGGGGACCGGCTGCGGCTGTTGGTCGCCTGCGGCGCCGCGGCGGGGTTGACCGCTGCCTATAACGCGCCCATTGCCGGCGCATTCTTCGTGGCCGAAATCGTGCTTGGCTCCATCGCCATGGAAAGCGTGGGGCCGATCATCGTCGCCGCCGTGGTGGCCAACATCGTGATGCGCGCCTTGCCGGGCTACCAGCCGGTCTACCAGATGCCGTTCTTTCCCGATGTCGCCGGCTTCGAGGTGTTGTTGTTTGCGCTGCTCGGCGTGTTGCTCGGCGGCTCGGCGGCGTTGTTCCTGCGCGGTCTGCGCGCGAGCCGCGCGGCCTTCGGCAAG
Organism: Rhodoferax sp.; assembly: GCA_028292305.1. Lineage (GTDB taxonomy): Bacteria > Pseudomonadota > Gammaproteobacteria > Burkholderiales > Burkholderiaceae_C > Rhodoferax_B. The sequence goes on along the minus strand of JAQGMQ010000314.1, from coordinate 6,549 downwards.
CTGCGCATCGCCACGCCCTGGCGCCTCGCGCTTGGGGGCCTGGTGGTCGGCCTGATCTCCGTGCCCATGCCCGAGGTATGGGGCAACGGCTACAGCGTGGTCAACAGCGTGCTGCGCGAGAACTGGCCCTGGCAACTGATGGTCGCGGTGCTCGCAGCCAAGGCATTGGCCACGTTGGCAACGTCGGGATCGGGTGCTGTGGGTGGGGTGTTCACGCCGGCGCTGTTCTTCGGCTGCCTGATAGGGGCGTTGTTCGGCTCGGCGGCGCAAGCCCTGCTGCCAGGCGCCACCGCACCGCCCTTCGCCTATGCCATCGTCGGCATGGGTGCGTTCCTGGCGGGCGCAACCCAGGCCCCGCTGATGGCGATCCTGATGATCTTCGAGATGACGCTGAACTACCAGGTGATGCTGCCATTGATGGCCTCCAGCGTGGTGGCCTATTTCGTGGCGCGCTCGGCCGATGCCGGGTCGATGTACGAGATCACCGTGAAACGCCGCGAGCAACAGACCGAACGGCTGCGCCTGCGCACGCTGCATGTGCGCGACCTCATCGAGCCGGCGCAGACCGTGGTGCAGCCCGGTACCAGCCAGGCCGAGATGGGACGGCTCTTTCTGCAGCATCCCGTCAAGTACGTCTACGTGGTGGACGCGCAGTCGCTGTACCTCGGCGTGGTGCCACTGAAGTCGTTGACGACGGCCAGTGGCACGCCAGGGCTCGAGGCCAGGACGGCCGGTGATTTGCTGACGCAAGACATCACGCCCATTGCCGCCGACATGGACCTGGGACAGGCGCTGCAACGCTTCCTGGCGCACCGGGGCGAACGTCTGCCGGTGGTTGAAAGCCTGGACCATCCAGTGCTACTGGGCGTGGTGGCAAAGAGCCGGTTGCTGACGACCTATGTGCGGCTGAGCGAATAGACCGCCGCGGCCCCGCGTTACCAGGGCTCGAAACAGTCGTAGTTGCGCTGGCTGGCGATGAGGCCGTTCTCGAACACGAAGAACATCGCGAAGTAAGCCTTCATGCGGGTGCCGGCCACCAGCGCACCGGCGCTCACCGCCAGCTCACCGGACCATTCGGCTTCCACGGCCACCTGGTCACCGTGCGCCAGCACGGAACGGACCGCGTAGTCCTGGCTGTTCAGCAAGCTCCTGGCCTGCTCGGCACGGCGCAGCAACGTGGCCAGGTCGCTGGTGCCGCCCTGCGGATTCAGTCGGTTGGGCAGCTCCACCTGCACCGCGGTCGGGGTGAAAAATCGCGCCAGGGCATCGCCCTGGACAAACTGTTCGAGCGCCGCCAGGTAGGCCGCGACAGCGGCGCTGTTGGCAGATTCGGATGGCGTCATGGTCCTACCCGCTTTCTAGTTCAGCCCGCGATGCGCTTCTGCATGAACACACTCAGCGGGTCGTTTGCGTAGTTCCCGAATGGGCCTCGGCGCGCGTAGCCGCAGCTTGCGTACAGACGCAGTGCCTCGGGCTGGCATGGCCCGGTCTCGAGCTTGCATAGTCTGCAGCCGACCGACGCGGCCGTGGCCTCCAGCAAGGCCAATAGCTTCCTGGCGACACCGGCACCCCGATGTCGAGGGTGCACGTACATGCGCTTGAGTTCGCCGTAGTCGGCATGAACGACGATGGCTCCGCAACCGATGGCCTGGCCCTCGGCATGCCGGGCAACCGCGAACACGACGTTGGGCCGCTTCAGCGACGCAAGATCCAGCGCGTGCCGGCTCTCGGGTGGGTAGAGCGTGTCCTGGTAGGCGTCCAGCTCGGCGATGAGGCGGATGACTTCCGGTTGGTCAGGGGATTCGATTGCGATGTGCATGGGAGCGCCGGGCGGTCGGGGGCATGGGTTGCATGGGGTCGGCGCCAGCGCCCTCACCCCGGCGCTCTCCCGCGCGCGGGAGAGGCAGCCATACCCTAGTGCTTCAAACGCGCCAGCAGGCCGGCCGTCGACCCGTCCAGCCCCTTCACATCGCCCGATGCCAATCGCGGCTCGATGTCCTTTGCCAGCACCTTGCCCAGCTCCACGCCCCACTGGTCGAAGCTGTTGATGCACCACAGCGCGCCGCTCACGAACACGCGGTGTTCCTGCAGCGCGATGAGTGCGCCGAAGCTAGCGGGCGTGAGTTCTTCCAGCAGCAAGAACGTGCTGGGCCGGTTGCCCGGAAAGTTGCGGTGCCCACCGGCGTCAACCTTGCCGACCATCAGCGCCTGGGCTTGCGCCAGCACGTTGGACAGCAGCGCCGGCTGGTGGCCGGCCAGGGTGTGGCGGGCCTTCTTCACGGCGATGAATTCCACCGGCACCACGTCCGTGCCCTGGTGCAGCATCTGGAAGTAGGCATGCTGGCCGTTGGTGCCGGGCTCGCCCCACAACACGGGCGAGGTGCCATAGGGCAGCCGCCGGCCGGCCAGGTCGACCTGCTTGCCGTTGCTCTCCATCTCCAGCTGCTGCAGGTAGGCCGGCAGGCGGCGCAGGGCGCTGTGGTACGGCGCGATGCTGCGGCTGGTGAACTTGTGGAAGTTGCGGTACCAGACGTCGATCAGGCCCAGGCGCACGGGCAGGTTTTCAGCCAGCGGCGCGGTGCGGAAATGTTCGTCCATCGCGTGCGCACCGGCCAGGAATTCGCGGAAGCCATCGGCACCGATGGCGATGGCCAGCGGCAGGCCGATGGCCGACCACAGCGAATAACGGCCGCCCACCCAGTCCCAAAAGCCGAAGGTGGTGTCGATGCCGAAGTCCTTGGCTGCCGACACGTTGGTCGTCAGTGCGGCGAAATGGCGCGCGATGTCCTTGCCGCCATTGGCTTCGAACCAGCTCTTGGCCGAGCGCGCGTTCATCATCGTCTCGTTGGTCGTGAACGTCTTGGAGGCGATCAGGAACAGCGTGTTCTCGGGCTTGAGCCTGGGCAGCAGCGCCGCGAGTTCATGGCCGTCGACGTTGGAGATGAAGTGGAAGCGCTTGTCCTGCGTGACGAAGCTGTCGAGCGCCAGCACAGCCATTTGCGGACCGAGGTCGGAGCCACCGATGCCGATGTTGACGACGTCGGTGATCTTGCTGTCGGCACGCATCTTTTCGGCGTAGGCCAGCATCGCCTTGAGCGTGCTGTGCACGTCGGCCAGCTCGGCGCTCAGGCCTTTCATGCCGTCGCGCAGATCGGCCTTTTTGGCCACCGGCGGATGGCGCAAAAGCCAGTGCATCACGGCGCGCTGTTCGGTGGTGTTGATCTTTTCACCGGCGAACATGGCGTCGCGGTGCGGGGCCAGGCCGCTTTGCTCGGCCAGCGCCAGCAACAGGGTTTGGGTGGCTTCGTCGATCAGGTTTTTCGACAGGTCGGCGAAGACGTAAGGCGCTTCCTGGCTGAAGGACGCGAAGCGTTCGGCGTCGGCATCGAAGGCCTGGCGCAGGTCGAACGCGCCGTGTTCGGCATACGCATCCTGCAGCTCGACCCAGGCCGGCGTCGCGTCACAACGCACACGCTCGATGGACTTGGTCATGATCAAACGACCTGCAGCAGCTTGTCGAGCTTGATGGCGTCCGCCGCGAAAGCACGAATGCCTTCGGCCAGCTTTTCGGTAGCCATGGCGTCTTCGTTCAGCGCGAAGCGGAAGCTGGCTTCGTCGTAGCTCAGCTGGTCCATCTTCGTGTCCTTGGCGCCCTTGGGGTCGAGCACACGCTTGAGCGGCGCATCGGTCTCGGCCAGCTTGGCCAGCAGGTCGGGGCTGATGGTCAAGAGGTCGCAGCCGGCCAGCGCCGTGATCTGGCCCACGTTGCGAAAGCTCGCGCCCATGACTTCGGTCTTGATGCCGAAGTGTTTGTAGTAGTTGTAGATCTCGGTGACCGACTTCACGCCCGGGTCGTTGGCCTCGGCGTTTTCTACTTCGACCCACTTGGCGCCGCCGCTCTTCTTGTACCAGTCGTAGATGCGGCCGACGAAGGGCGAGATCAGCTGGACCTTGGCTGCACCGCAAGCCACGGCCTGTGCGAAAGAGAACAGCAGCGTGAGGTTGGTGTGAATGCCGGCCTGCTCGAGCTTTTCGGCGGCGCGGATGCCTTCCCATGTGGAAGCGACCTTGATCAGGATGCGGTCGGCGGCGATGCCCTCAGCCTTGTACAAGGCGATGATGCGTTTGCCGCGGGTCACCGTGGCTTCTGTGTCGAAGCTCAGCCGTGCGTCGACCTCGGTGGAAACGCGGCCGGGAATGATCGACAGGATCTCGGTGCCGAAACGCACCAGCAGGTGGTCCATCACTTCATCGATCGGCTTGCCCTTGTGCTTCTTCACGGCTTCGTCGAGCAGCGGCTTGTAGTCATCGCTCTGCACGGCCTTCAGGATCAGCGAAGGGTTGGTGGTGGCATCGGTCGGCTTGTAGGCGGCCAGCTGGTTGAAGTTGCCGGTATCGGCCACCACGGTGGTGAACTGCTTGAGTGCGTCGAGTTGGTTCATGGCATGTTTCGCTCAGGTGCCCCCGGAATAGCGCGGGGGCGTTCGCTTGAAACCGGAATGCGCGGCCTGATCGCCCAGGAGGCGTAGGCCGCGCCGCGCTTGCATGTTACAAACAAAACCGGTACTCCAGCCAGCCTCGGGGTTCTTTAGGGTTACGAAACGCGTACCACCGAAACCCCATGATCGGCCAGGCCCAGCGTCACTGCCGTGCCCAGTGGCAACACGTCGGTCAGGTCTTGCGAGACCACGAAGATGGCGCCCAGCGCGGTCTCGAAGGTGTATTCGAAAAAGCTGCCGAGGTAGGCCGACTTCACGAGTTGGGCTGGCAGTCCCGGCCCTGCGGTGGCCGATGTGCTGCGTTCACTTCGCTGGATGTGCCAGGCCTCGGGCCGCACCGCCACCTTCACCGGGCCCGGCGCCACGGCCTGCCGCGGCGCCAGGCTCAGCGGGCCGAGCTGCACCCGGCCGTCGGCACCGGCCTCGCCGGGGAACAGCATTGCCTCGCCCATGAAGCCGGCCACGAACTCGCTTTGCGGCCGCTCGTACATGTCCTGCGGCGAACCGTTCTGCGCGATCAGGCCCTGGTTCATCACGATGATCTGGTCGCTCACCGCCAGGGCCTCGCTCTGGTCGTGGGTGACATAGGCCACGGTGAGTTTCAGGCGCTGCTGCAGCGAGCGGATTTCCTCGCGCATCTCGCGGCGCAGGCGGGCGTCGAGGTTGGACAAGGGCTCGTCGAACAGCAGCACCGCCGGCTCCAGCACCAGGGCGCGGGCCAGCGCCACGCGCTGCTGCTGGCCGCCCGACAGTTCGCTCGGCAGCCGGTCGTCGAAACCGACCAGACCGACGCCGGTCAACACGTCCCTGGCGCGGCGGGCGATCTCGGACTTGGAGACGCCGCTCATCTTCAGGCCGTAGCCCACGTTGGCCACCACGTTCATGTGCGGGAACAACGCATAGCTCTGGAACACCAGGCTCACGTTGCGGTCGGCCGGGCCGAGCGTGGTTACGTCCTTGCCGTCGATGAAGATCTGCCCGCCAGTGGGCGACTCGAGCCCGGCGATCATGCGCAGGGTGGTGGTCTTGCCGCAGCCCGACGGGCCGAGGATGGTGGTCAGCGTGCCCTTGGGCACAACGAAGCTGATGCCCTTGACGGCCAGCGGGGCCGACGCGTCACTGCCGTAGCGCTTGGTGACGTTCTTGAATTCGATGCCGTGGTTCATGGCTTGGATCTTTTCCTGGTTTCTTGAAGGGTCATGCCGTGGCCGGGACGACGGGCACCAGCGCCTTGGCCGTCTTGCGCCGCCCCAGCTTGCGTTCGCCCACCAGCAGCTGGATCAGGCCGATGGCCAGCGACATCAGGATGATCAGCACCGTGCAGTAGGCCAGCGCCACGCCGTAGTCGCCATTGCCCACGCGGCCGATGATGTAGGTGGTGGCAAGCTCGTTTTCGGCCGTCACCAGAAACACCACCGCCGACACCGTGGTCATGGCCCGCACGAAGCTGTAGACGAGTGCTGCCACCAGCGCCGGCTTGAGCAGTGGCAGCACCACATGGAACAGCGTCTGCACGGTGGAGGCGCGCAGCATCAGCGAGGCCTCGTCGAGCGAACGGTCGAGCTGCTTGAAGGCCGCCGTGCCCGCGCGCACACCCACCGGCAGGTTGCGGAACATGAAGCACAACACGATGATCAGCCCGGTGCCGGTGAGCTCGAAAGGCGGCACGTTGAAGGCCAGGATGTAGCTCACGCCCAGCACCGTGCCAGGAATGGCAAAGGCCAGCAGCGCCAAAAATTCGAACAGGCCCTGGCCGCGGAATTCGGTGCGCGCCAGCAGGTAGGCGATGAGCAAGCCCAGCCCGGCGGTGATGGGCGCCGCGGCACCCGCCAGTTGCAGCGTGGTGAACAGCGAGTTCCATGCCGTGCCGGCCCACACCAGGCCGAACTGGCCCCACTCGAGCGAAAACGCGGTGCGGAAATGGTTGAGCGTGAGCGTGTAATCGCGGCCCCAGGTCTGCACGAAGCCGCCGGCAAAGGCGAAGCAGTAGACGATGACGGTGAAGACCATCCACGGCACGGCTACCGCGGTGATGGTGCGGCGCACGCCG
>JAQGMQ010000252.1 GCA_028292305.1 Rhodoferax sp. | reverse complement strand
CCGAGCACACCAGAATCGCGCCGTCCATTTGCGCGGCGCCGGTGATCATGTTCTTCACATAGTCAGCGTGGCCGGGGCAATCGACGTGGGCGTAATGGCGGTTGGCCGTTTCGTATTCCACGTGGGCAGTGTTGATGGTGATGCCGCGGGCCTTTTCTTCAGGTGCTGCATCGATCTGGTCATAGGCCTTGGCCGAGCCGCCGAACTTGGCTGCCAGCACGGTCGTGATGGCGGCGGTCAGCGTGGTCTTGCCATGGTCGACGTGGCCAATGGTGCCCACGTTGACGTGGGGCTTCGTGCGTGCAAACTTTTCTTTTCCCATTTTTCAACTCTCCAAGGAGCTCCGAAGAAAATAAACCTGATCAAAAGGCCTGCTTAACGGATACGTTAACTGGCTTGACGCAATCAGCAGCGTCAACCAACAGCGCCATAAAACTGGTGCCCATTCCGGGAATCGGACCCGGGACCTCTCCCTTACCAAGGGAGTGCTCTGCCACTGAGCCAAATGGGCACTTGGAGCATGCTGTGCATCTGGCCGAAGCCACCTGCACAACACCTCACACAACCTGAACCAACACGTACCGACCGGCGCTCTTTGAAGCTCTTGGAGCGGGAGACGGGAATCGAACCCGCGTCATTAGCTTGGAAGGCTAGGGTTCTACCATTGAACTACTCCCGCGTAGAAGCTGCCTGGCCATTCAACTAATTGCCTTGCCGCTCCATGCGTCGCATCCAAATCCAGTCAACTCACACCGTCGTCAATACTTTCGGTCTCTTCAATCACATTCGCGTATGTGTTCCACATACTTCCACCGGCCAAGCCGATGGTGGAGAGGGCTGGATTCGAACCAGCGTACTCGTAAGAGGGCAGATTTACAGTCTGCTGCCATTAACCACTCGGCCACCTCTCCAGCGAACCTCGAAATATAGCACGATTTGGTGACGGTCACCAAGAGGTGCTAATTCGGTGGCGTTATTCTAGGCGATTTCCTGGGGCTTCCCGGCCGACACGCTGCTCAATTTGTCCCGGGCCTCAAGGCAGCGACCAATCGACGACGGCGCCGCGCTCGGCAAGCCACTGTCGAGCCAGCGAAAAATGCCCGCAGCCGATGAACGGCACCGGTGGGCGCAGCGCCGAAAGCGGAGAGGGGTGGTTGGCCTTGAGCACCAGCGCCTCGCGGCCGTGGCTGGACGCGGTTTGCATGATCAACGGGGCCTTCGCCTGCGCATGGGCGCCCCACAGCAGGTAGACGCACGCTGGCGCCTGCGCCGCGACCGTGGCCAACACGGCATCGGTCAACACTTCCCAGCCTTGTTTCGCGTGGCTTGCGGGCAGGCCGTCTTCCACGGTGAGGCTGCTGTTGAGCAACAACACGCCGCGCGTGGCCCAGGCGCTCAGCGAGCCGCTGGCCGGGGCTTGTGCCAGGCAGCCGTCGCGCAGCAGCTCTTTGTGGATGTTGCGCAGCGAAGGCGGAATCCGCACGCCGGGCGCGACTGAAAACGCCAGCCCTTCCGCCTGGTCCAGGCCGTGGTAGGGGTCCTGGCCGAGGATCACGATGCGGACGTCGGCCAGCCGCGTGAGCGCCAGCGCGCGCAAGGGCGCCGGTGGATAGACAACGGCACCCGCAGCGAGGCGCCGCTGCATGAAATCAGCGAGGTTTCGGCCCGCGCCGCTATTGAAGAATTGGTCAACGACGCCGGTCCAGCCCGCGTCGACCGGCCACGCATCCGGCGACCAGCTTGTCAACCGGTGCGGACTTTCAGCCTGGGCAGGCAAATCGAAGGCCAGATCGGCCTGCAAGGGGCGGTTCATGGCGCGCGGAACGCTGCGGTCAGGCGTCAAGCCTGGCCGAACAACGCCGCCAGCGCCTCGCCCGGCTCATCGGCGCGCATGAAGGCTTCGCCGACCAGAAACGCGTTGACGTTGGCGGCCCGCATGCGCTGCACGTCGGCGGCACCGACGATGCCGCTTTCCGTCACCAGAATGCGGTCGGCCGGCACGTTTTTCTGCAGGGCCAGCGTCGTGTCCAGCGTGACCTCGAAAGTGCGCAGATTGCGGTTGTTGATGCCGATCAGCGGCGTCTTCAGCTTGAGCCCGCGGTCGAGCTCGGCAGCGTCGTGTACTTCGACCAGCACGGCCATGTCGAGCTGGCGCGCAATGGCTTCCATCTCGACCATTTGCGCGTCGTCGAGGATGGCCGCGATCAGCAGCACGCAGTCGGCACCCATCGCACGCGATTCGTAGATCTGGTAGGGGTCGATCATGAAGTCCTTCCGCAGCACCGGCAGCTGGCAGGAAGCGCGCGCCTGCTTCAGGTAGTCGATCTCGCCCTGGAAGAACTGCTGGTCGGTCAGCACCGACAGGCAGGCCGCGCCGCCTTCGGCATAACTTTGGGCGTAGTCGGCGGGTATGAATTCGCCGGCACGCAGCACGCCTTTGGACGGGCTGGCCTTCTTGATCTCGGCGATCACCGCGGACTGCCCGGCGGCGATCTTGGCGCGCATGGCGCCGACGAAGTCGCGCGTCAACACGCGCGATTCGGCATCGGCGCGCATGGCGGCCAGGGGTTTGCGTTTGAGGGCGGCGGCAAGTTCGCCGCGCTTGACCTCGACGATTTGGTTCAGGATGTCGGACATGCCCCGATTAAAACACCGCAGGCAAGTCCGATAGCGTCACCCGAGCTTGACCACCTGGCCGCTCTGCAGCGACAGCGCCGCCGCATCGGCCAGCTTCTGCGCGGCCACGCCGTCGGCCACGCTGGTGCGAAACGGCTTGCCGGTCTGCAGGCAGTCGAAGAAATGCGCGATCTCCAGGCGGTAGGCATCGCGGTAACGCTGCAGGAAGAAGTTCTCCGGCGTGTCGGCG
>JAQGMQ010000245.1 GCA_028292305.1 Rhodoferax sp. | reverse complement strand
CAAGACGCAATCTGCGCTTTTCAGAAAAATGGGACACGGAATGTTTCCTTCGCGCGTGACGGAGGCGCGGTACGGGCTGATCGAAACGCAATGTCGGAAGTTGGCCGCTCGGATGGCTTCCCCTCCCTTCACTTGCAACAAAACCCGCGCAGACCCTCTCCGGGGACGCCGCGCGCGGGCCCGCCAAAGTCTAGTGGACGGCGATACAAAATGAAGCACGCAGTCAGATAAAAATTGGGGATATCTCCCTTGCCTGTGGCCTGTCGAACGGTCATAGAAACATTGACAAACACGCCCCCGCCGTGATGGCGCTTCGCCGGTCCCGCGGCCGGCGCCCGCATGTCATCCGTGGGTGACGCGTGAATCCTGCGGTGCCTCGGCGCGCGCGTGCAGACCGTAGTCGCGCTTGACCTCGGCGACGCGCAGGCGGTAGTCGGCGAACACGTGGTCGAGGCCGGCCCGCTGCGCCGCGCGGTGTGTCTCCAGCCCGCGCCACTGCTGCACCGCCGCCTCGTCGCGCCAGAACGAGAGCGACAACAACTTGCCCGGCTGGGCCAGGCTCTCGAAGCGCTCGATCGACAGGAAGCCGTCGATGCCTTCAAGCAGCGGGCGCAGCGCCGCCGCCGTGTCCAGGTAAGCCTGCCGCTGACCCGGCGCGGGCTCGACTTCGAAGATCACCGCGATCATGCCGACACCGCCTGCACGACCGGCGCGTGCGGCGCAAGTGGCGGCAGGGCGAACGTGCCTTGCGCCACTTCATTGAAGCGCCGCTCTTCGCGCAGGATGAATTTGCGCGCCTGCGCGAATGCAAAATTGGCACGGCCTTCGGCATCGGTGCGCAGCCGCGCGCGGTAGGCCTCGTAGCTGGCCAGCGTGTCGAAGGCGATCAGGCCCCAGGCCTCGTAGTTGCTGCCCTCGTGCGGCAGAAAGTAGCCGACCAGGTGGCCGCCGCAGCGCGGGATGATGCGGCCCCAGTTGGTGGCATATTCGGCGAAGGCGTCGCGCTGGAACGGGTCGATCTCGTAGCGAATGAAACAGGTGATCATGTGGTGCACTCCCGGCTGATGACGCTGCAACGATAAGCCGTTGCCGCTCGGAAATGGTTCGTCTAACATCGAACCATGAAAGACGGCCCCCACATCGCCCGCATCGCCGCGCTCATCGGCGACCACGCCCGCGCCGAAGTGCTCACCGCGTTGATGGCCGACCGCGCCCTGACCGCCACCGAGCTCGCCACCGTGGCCGGCGTGACCAAGCAGACCATCAGCGCCCACCTGGCCAAGCTGCGCGAGGCCGGGCTCATCGTGGTCGAAAGCCAGGGCCGCCACCGCTACTTTCGCCTGGCCGACCGCGACGTGGCGCAACTGCTCGAATCGCTGATGGGCGTGGCCTTCCGCACCGGAGCGGTGCGCCTGCGCTCCAGCCCGCGCGAGCCCGCGTTGCGCAAGGCACGCGTGTGTTACGACCACCTGGCCGGTGAACTCGGCGTGCTGGCCTATGAGGGCCTGCTGGCCCAACGTGTGCTGAAGACCGGCCGCGACGGCCTGCAGCTGACGCCGGCCGGCCGCGCCTGGTTCGCCGACTTCGGCATCGACGCCGACGCCGTGGCCGCCGAGCGCCGCGCGTTCTGCCGGCCCTGCCTGGACTGGGGCGAGCGCCGCCACCACCTGGGCGGCGCGCTCGGCAAGGCGCTGCTGCAGCGGCTGGTCGACCTGGGCTGGGCCCGCCGCGCCGAAGACTCACGCATCCTGCTGTTCACGCCGCGGGGCGAGCAGGCCTGGCGCGCGTTGTGGCGCGAGCCGGCCGAGGCGACGGCGCGCCTGGCCTCGGTCGCATCGCACTGAATCGATGCGCTTCGACGGACGCCTCAAAAGCTGGAACGACGCGCGCGGCTTCGGCCTGATCACGCCGGACGTGGGCGGCGACGACATCTTCGTGCACATCAAGGCCTTCCCCGGCAACACCGGTCGGCCCCGCCCGGGCCAGGCACTGTCGTTTGAAGTGGAGATGGGGCCGCACGGCAAGAAGCGCGCGAAGGGCGTGCGCTGGGCCACGGCACCAAAGGCCCCGCCACGGCCGGCATTTGGCGCCGCACGGCGCGGCGCGGCATCGGCATCGGCAGGCAGCCTGGGTGTGGCCAGCTATGTGATGTTGCCCGTGTTCCTGGCGATCTACTGTGCGGCGGCGCTGGCCTGGGGCGTGCCGCGCTGGTGCGGCATCGCCTATCTCGGCATGAGCCTGCTGTGCTTCGTGGCCTACGCGTTCGACAAGGCCGCCGCCCGGGCCGGCCGCTGGCGCACCAGCGAAGCCACGCTGCACACCATGGCGCTTGCTTGCGGCTGGCCGGGCGCGCTGCTGGCCCAGCAACTGCTGCGGCACAAGTCACGCAAGGCCGACTTCCGCGCCGTGTTCTGGGCCACGGTGCTGCTCAACGTGGCGGGCTTCGTGGCGTTCAACGCGCCGATGGCCCGGCGCTGGCTGGCCAGCCAGCTGTGATGCCTCAGGGCTCCCAGCCGCCGCCCAGCGCCAGGAACAGCAGCACCTGGTCGTCGGCCAGTTGCGCGTCGCTGGCGGCCAGGGCGGCCTCGCTGGTGGCCAGCGAACGCTCGGCGTCGAGCGCATCCACATAACCCACCTTGCCGCCTTCGTAGAGCCGGCGCGATTGCGCGGTGACCACCTCGGCCTCGTCGCGCGAGGACTGCAGCGCCGCGCGCCGGTCGAGCTCGTGGGCATAGGCGCTCAGCGCGGATTCGGTTTCACGCAGGGCCGTGAGCACCGTGCCGTCGAACTTCGCCAGGGCCAGGCGGGTGCCGGCTTCACTCTGCGCGACGCGGGCGTCGACAGCGCCGGTGTTGGGCAGCGTCCATGAGATCAGCGGGCCGAGGCTCCAGCTCAGCGTGTCGCGCGCGCCGAAGCCGCTGCCCAGGCCGGCCGAGCCCGCGGACAAACCGAACGTGACCTTGGGGTAACGGTCGGCCATGGCCACACCGATGCGCGCGGTGGCCGCGGCCAGTTCACGCTCGGCCTGGCGGATGTCGGGGCGGCGGCGCAGCAGTGCCGCGCCATCCCCCACGGGCAGTGCGCCGGCCACCTGCGGCGGCGTGGTGCAGCCCGTGACGGCCGCCATGTCGGCCTGCGGCAACTGGCCCGTGAGTGTGGCCAGGCGGTAGACCGCGCTCTGGCGCTGCGCCTGCAGCGGCGGCACGGCGGCCAGCAGTTGCTGCAACTGGCTCTTGGCACGCGCCAGGTCGATGGTGCCGGCGCGGCCGGCCTGCTGCAGGCGCTGCGATACGTCGACCGCTTCGCGCTGCAAATCGACCGACTTGCGCGCGCTCTGCAGCCGCAGGCCGCTGGAGCACACCTCGGCATAGGCCCGCGTGGTGCCGGCCGCCACGCTGACGCGGGCCAGGTCGAGCGCGGCCGCAGCGGCCTCGCTGCCGGCCGCGGCGGCTTCGCTGGCGCGGCGGATCTGGCCGAACAAGTCAACCGTGTAAGACACCGAGCCGGCCACGCTGTAGTGGAACGCATCCGGCGGCTCGTAGCCGGGCTTCAGCACCGACAGACCCGAGACATGGCCGAACGACGGACCACCGCCGATGCCAATGGTGGGTTTGGCGGCGCCGGCCACTTCGGCTTCGATGGCCTGCACGCGCTCGAGGTTGGCCACGGCCTGGCGCAGGTCGGTGTTGTGCGCCAGCGCCTGCTGTACCAGGGTGTCGAGCGTCGTGTCGCTGTACAGCCGCCACCAGTGCGCGGGCAGTGCCAGCGGCGTGTAGGGCCGCGCACTGGCTGCATCGGCTGCATCGGAGCCGGCCGATGCAGCAACGCCGCCGAAGGGTGCGCCGGCCGCGGTCTGGCTGGCCACGGCCTCGGCAGGCAGGCTGTAGTTGGGGCCGACGGGTGTGGTCGAGCAGGCGGCCAGCAGCGCCGCGGCGCCCAGCACCGACAGCCGCGCCAGGCTGTTCAGCGGATGTTGACTTCTGAGGAACATGTGGCTCAACCCTTCTGCCCCACCAGCGCCAGCAGCGCGTGGGGTATGGGGTCGGAAGGCAGGGCCGAAGGTTTGGTGGATGGTCCGGTGGAGGGTCCGGCCAGCGGGGCCGGCTGCGGCGGGTTGCCCTGCGCCGGAGCTGCCGGAGCCGCCGCGCCGCCCACGCCTTCCTCGATCTGCACGGTAACGGTCTGCCCCGCCACCAGACGCGCGCCTTCGGGCAGCGGGTCGAGCTTGACCCGCACCGGCACACGTTGCGCCAGCCGCACCCAGTTGTAGGTCGGGTTCACGCTGGGCAACAGGTTGGCGCTGGTGGAACGGTCGCGGTCGGCGATGCCGGCGGCGAAACTCTGCACGGTGCCCGCCAGCGGCGCGCCGGCCCCCATGGTGGTGATGCGCACGCGGTCGCCCAGGTGGATGCGCGGCAGCTTGGTTTCCTCGAAGTAGCCTTCGACGTAGAACGACTCCGCATCGACCAGCGCCAGCACCGGATGCCCGGCCGCGGCGTAGCTGCCCTGGCGCAGGTCGAGGTTGGTGACCTGGCCGTCGGCCGGCGCCCGAACCGCCGCGCGGACCAGGTTGAGGCGGGCCCCGTCCAGCGCCACCTCGGCCTGCGCCACGCCGGCGCGTGCCTGGTCGAGCCGCATCAGGGTCTGCTCGCGGGCTTCCTGCGAGATCAGGCTGCCCAGGCCGGCGCTGCGCTCGTTCTCGCGCTGCGCCTGGGCCAGCGTGGTGCGCTGGGCCGACAGGGCCACCTGCGTCTGGCGCAAGGCCAGCTCGTAACGCGCGCGGTCCACCTCGAACAGCAGCGCGCCGGCCTTGACCAGCTGGTTGTCCTGCACCGGCACGGCCGTGACCAGGCCGGCCACGTCGGGCGCGATCTGCACGATGTTGGCACGCACGCGGCCGTCACGCGTCCAGGGCGCGAGCTCATAGTGGTCCCACAGTTTCAGCGCGGCCCAGGCGGCGGCGGCCACCGCGACGCAGGTGATGGCAACCGGCGCGCCGCGGCGCAGCCAGGCTTGCAGGGTGGATGACGAAGGCTTCATATCGGACTCATTTCAAAACAAGGGTGGCCTGGCTCAGCGCGTACAGCACGAGCAGGTAGAGGGCCATGTCGAACAACGCCGGGTGCCAGACCCAGCGGTACAGGCCGGTGGCGGCCATGAGGCGCCGCACGGCCCAGGTGGCGGGCAGCGCGCAGGCGCACAGCACCATGACCCAGGGCAGGTACAGGCCGAAAAAACTGGCTTCACCG